>CAZEZQ010000033.1:0-395 GCA_964516245.1 uncultured bacterium
ACAGAAACGTATAACGTAGTAAGACCGCCAAAACCAGCCCCCCAGCATTTGGCGGTCTTACTTGGCTTTTATGAAGTAATTAGCCTTATGAACGTGGCACACAATATCGAGAAAGCGGAGTAAGCCGGGCAAAATCTCACTCAGCCTCTTTCAGCAACCCGTGGGGAAGCCCAGAGCCAAATTCCAATCAAATCAGCAAGTTATACACTTGATTAAACTGAACAGGGAAATTAGCTTTAGGTCTATGAAATCAAAATTCAGATGAGGTGCGATTTTATATGCAAGAAATCCTATTATCCCCACTGATCCAAAATTCAAATGAACTCTGGGCCCAGGCTACTGATGTCGATTTTCTTTCAGCAATTGATGACAATACCATCCACCCCCAAGCCTTC
>CAZEZQ010000033.1:405-15551 GCA_964516245.1 uncultured bacterium
TTCCAAAAATGGCTCGAACAAGATTATCACTTTGTAAAAGGCCTTGTGGCCGCGCAGGCCATTATGGCTTCCAAAACTCCGCGACCAGCCCAAAAAGTCTTGATTCGCGGGTTATCGGCCATGGATTACGAAATGGATTGGTTCGAAGAAAACGCCAAAACCCGTGGCTGCAACTTGGATTCGCCGCAGCATCCAGTCTGCCAGCGCTATGTGGATTTCCTTATCACCTCCGCATACAACCAACCCTATGAAGTCAATCTAGCGGTGATCTTTGGGGTCGAAGTGGCCTATTTGGCCGGGTGGAGTTCCATCGAAGCCAAAGGCCCTTATGAAGAATACATCCGGCGCTGGTCGAATGAAGAATTTGCCTCCTATGTCAAAGAGTTGCTAATACAGGCCGAAGAAAATCCCCATCCCGATCAACAAAAGCAATTCAACCAGGTGCTACGGCATGAAAGAGACTTCTGGCGCATGACCTTGGAAGAAGCCTAAACCAAAACCTTCATGCCGCTCTAACATGCATGGTTACCCTTATATTCTGACAATTACGAAATGATGGTTCGGATCCCCCCTAGCCCCCCTTGAAAAGGGGGGAATACGCTTCGGATAAGCCATCAATTTATGCTTGACCGGCCATTCTGAAAGGGAAAAAGCATGAATGGTTTACACGTGAATTATGTAGAATAAATCTTAGTGATTGAATCAAAATAATCTTATTCCTGTAAGGAAAGCAAATGATAAGTCAAAAACTTTGGGAAAGCAATCTGGACCTTGCTGAGGCGTGCCTGAATTGTGATTTTGTGAAAGAATTGGCGCAGAGAAGCTTAAACGAAGATGCCTTTAAGCGATACGTCGCCCAAGACGCCTTCTTTTTACGCGCCTTCCTCAAAGCCTACGCCGTTTCGGCAGCCAAGTGTGAGAACTTGGATCATGTCACCATCTTTCACGAGCTTATCAGTGGTGTACTCGAAGAATTGAAACTCCACCAAACCTATGCCCAAAAGTTGGAAATCGATTTGGAGCAGGTAGACCCCTTCCCCGAAACTCTTTCCTATACCGATTTTCTTCAGCGCAAGGCATGGCACAGCGGTGTGGATGAAATCGCCGCCGCCATGGTCCCCTGCATGAAACTCTATGCCTGGCTGGGAGAGCAACTGAAACCAAAAGCCACTTCAGACAACCCCTATCAAGATTGGATCACCACCTACTCCAGCCAGGAATTCCAAGACTTCGCCACTCAATTGGAGCAACTGTTAGATTCAGTGGCCGAAATAACCTTACCCGTGCAAGAAGCCTATCGTTATGCGATGCATTGTGAGTTAAACTTCTTTGAAGCCCCATTGAAAAGCGAAACATGAAGACAATATAATAACGTTACTCCATTAGAGATATTAGGAGAGTTAGAAGAAGATGAAAGATGATCTCCTAATTGATGAAAGAAGACGCGTTAGAATGGAAATTTCTGAAAAAACAAACCATGACCCTAAGCAATTGGTGGAATATTGCATGAATATGGAGAAGGAACTTTCTAAGAAATATAATTTTTGTGAATCTTTAGATAATTCAAAACAATTGGAAGAAGAGTAAAAAAGACCATTCACCAAGTCATCCAAATATAAAGAAATGAAAGATCCAGCTCTCGAAAGAATCCATAAAATCAAAGAAGATATTTCTGCTCAATTCGATCATGATCCCAAAAAATTTGGAAAACATTTGATGGAATTACAGAAGACCATACCAGCAAATCGATTTTATAAATCCAAAAAGAACAATCCACCAAAAGAATAGCATGTTCTGCCTCTTACGTGCGATTTCTCACGAGAATATATTATAGTAAGAGTGGTTTTCACGCATGCGGAAATTGGCTTGGCCTCCATTGAAACCCGCATCAGTACGCATGTTCTATCTCAAATCAAAATTTTTAATCCAAACAGGTGAGACGACATGGCTTTTGATATCGACATGATCAAAAAGAAATACGCAGAAATGCCAGAGCGGGTGAACAAAGCCCGTGATATCGTGGGGCGGCCTTTAACACTGTCTGAAAAAATACTCTACGCGCATCTGTATCACGGAGAACCGAATGAAGCGTTCGAACGGGGCAGTTCGTATGTGGATTTCGCGCCCGACCGCGTCGCCATGCAGGATGCGACCGCGCAGATGGCGCTTCTGCAATTTATGCAAGCGGGCAAGCCCAAAACCGCCGTCCCATCGACGGTGCATTGCGATCACCTGATTTTGGCGAAAACCGGAGCCCAAGAAGATTTAAAAAACTCGATCGATATCAATAAAGAAGTATTCGATTTTCTTTCATCGGTATCCAACAAATACGGCATCGGCTTTTGGAAGCCCGGCGCGGGTATTATTCATCAAGTGGTGCTAGAAAATTACGCTTTCCCCGGCGGCATGATGATCGGCACTGATTCTCACACACCTAACGCGGGCGGTTTGGGAATGGTTGCCATCGGTGTCGGTGGAGCGGATGCTGTTGATGTCATGGCCGAAATGCCCTGGGAACTTAAGTTCCCCAAATTAATTGGTGTTCACCTTACTGGGCGCATGAGTGGCTGGACCGCCGCTAAAGATGTGATATTACGCGTTGCTGGTATTCTCAGCGTTAAAGGAGGCACCGGTTGTATTGTGGAATATTTTGGGGAAGGGGCCGATACGATTTCTTGCACCGGTAAAGGCACCATCTGCAACATGGGCGCTGAGATCGGCGCCACTACTTCTATCTTTGGCTTTGATGATAAGATGGCCAACTATCTGCGGATCACCAAACGCGAAGAAGTGGCTGATGCGGCCCAATCCATTCGCGAACACTTACGTAGTGATAAAGAAGTGTATGACAATCCCGAAAAATACTACGATCAATTAATCGAAATCAACCTTTCAGAATTGGAGCCCCACGTGAACGGCCCGTTCTCACCTGACCGCGCTTGGCCCATCTCTGAATTGGGCAAAGCGGTTGAAGAATGCGGCTCACCGGAAGAAATTGAAGTCTGTTTGATTGGTTCGTGCACCAATTCTTCTTACGAAGATATTGACCGCTCGGCTTCGCTGGCCATACAAGCCGTTGAGAAAAAGTTAAAAACGAAGACCGAATATACAATCACACCCGGTTCCGAACAAATTCGATACACCATCGAACGGGACGGCCAATTGGGGCTCTTTGAAAAAATGGGCGGGGTAGTTTTGGCGAATGCTTGCGGACCCTGTATAGGCCAATGGGCGCGCCATAACAGCGGTGGTGATAAAAACCGCAAAAATACCATCTTGACTTCGTTCAACCGCAACTTCGCCAAGCGCAACGATGGCAACCCCAACACCCATGCCTTTGTGGCGTCCCCCGAAATCGTTACCGCGATGGCCCTGGCGGGCAAACTCACTTTCAACCCCATGAAAGATAAACTGGTCAATGAAGAAGGCCAGGAAGTTATGTTGGAAGAACCGAAAGGTGAAGAACTGCCGGCCAAAGGGTTTGATGTTAAAGACCCTGGTTATCAACCTCCTGCCGAAGATGGCAGCCAAGTCGAAGTGATCGTCAAACCGGATTCAGAGCGCTTGCAGATTCTTGAACCATTCCCTGCATGGGAAGGCACTGATATGAAAGGTTTGAGGCTTTTGCTCAAAGCCAAAGGCAAATGCACGACCGATCATATTTCCATGGCCGGTCCCTGGCTGAAATACCGGGGTCATTTAGACAATATTTCCAATAACACATTTACAGGAGCCATCAACGCCTTCACCGATGAAGCGGGAACGACCAAGAATCAACTCACCGGAGAATATCAATCTATTCCTGATGTCGCACGTTCATACAAAGCCGAGGGCATTGGAAGCGCCGTTTTCGGAGATGACAATTATGGAGAAGGTTCTTCACGCGAACACGCCGCTATGCAGCCCCGGCATTTGGGGGTTCGTGCAGTGATCGTTCGCTCTTTTGCCCGCATCCATGAAACCAATTTGAAAAAGCAAGGGCTTTTGGCACTCACATTTTCCAATCCGGCGGACTTCGATAAGGTGCAAGAAGACGACACTGTGGATATTCTTGTCCTGACTGAGTTTGCTCCCAATAAACCATTGAAAGTGGTGTTAAATCATGCCGATGGTTCAACAGATGAGTTTGAAGTCGATCACAGTTACAATAAGAATCAGATTGAGTGGTTTAAAGCGGGCAGCGCTTTGAACCGTATTAAAGAATTGGAAAAGCAGAAGTAAAAACAACGAATTCCCTCCCCAAGATTGGGGAGGGTTAGGGTGGGGTTGAGACTGTTTGAACACGTAAAATCAATCCCCACAACCCCCTCCCGGCCTCCCCCAACTTGGGGGAGGAGTAACAAGACCCCTACTCAAACAAGTAAACAAAGTTAAAACGGGTTGACAAAGTAAAAATAGTTTTGAATTTCATACGAAACGGATGAGGAATCAAGATGGGCAAAAACATCTATGAAAAAATTTGGGATGCGCATGTGGTTCACGAAGAACCGGGCAAAGATACCATTCTCTATATCGACCGCCATTACATTCACGAGGTTACTTCGCCCCAAGCGTTTGAAGGCTTGCGCTTGGCAGGACGGCAAGTACGGCGGCCGGAACTGACCTTTGCCACCATGGATCATAACATCCCTACGACAGACCGCACCAAACCCAATCCCGATCCGATGTCGGTTAAACAGGTGGAAACCTTAGTTGAAAATTGCAACGAATTCGGCATCACTTATTTTGATATGATGGACAAGAGGAACGGGATCGTGCATGTGATTGGGCCGGAACTCGGATTGACCAATCCAGGAATGACCATCGTGTGCGGTGACTCACATACCTCTACCCATGGCGCATTCGGCGCGCTGGCCTTTGGTATCGGCACCAGTGAAGTGGAGCACGTGCTCGCCACACAAACGCTCATTCAAAAAAAGTCCAAAACCATGGAAATACGGGTGAACGGTTCTCTGCCCAATGGAGTGACTGCCAAAGACATCATTTTGGCCGTCATAGGAAAAATCGGCACAGCCGGTGGGACCGGATATGTGCTGGAATACACTGGTGAAGCCATTCGGGAATTGAGCATGGAAGGCCGCATGACGGTTTGCAATATGTCGATCGAAGCTGGGGCACGCGCCGGGTTAATCTCTCCCGATGAAAAAACTGTGGAGTACCTCAAAGACCGTGATTTCCTTCCCAACCATAAATCATTCGACCAATTGGCAGAGGAATGGTTGAGTTGGGCTTCGGATTCAGATTGCTCTTACGACTCTGTGGTCGAGCTCAATGCCGCTGAAATCGAACCTCAGGTTACATGGGGAACCTCACCGGGGATGGTGGCTGGTGTGAATGGCACGACTCCTGTGCTTTCACAGATTAAAGACAAAAACACCCGCTTGGCTTATGAAAAAGCCTTGAAATATATGGATATCCCTGAAGGGCTCCCGGTTATAGAAATTCCACTGAATAAAATGTTCCTTGGTTCTTGCACCAATGGCCGCATTGAAGATTTGCGCTCCGCCGCTCAAGTCGCCAAAGGGTATCAAAAACATCCCTCCATTGAACAAGCCTTGGTAGTTCCTGGCTCACAAGCCGTCAAATTGCAAGCTGAACTTGAAGGACTGGACAAGATTTTTACAGAAGCCGGTTTTGAATGGCGTGAATCGGGTTGTTCGATGTGCCTCGCGATGAATCCGGATGTGTTGGAACCGGGCGACCGCTGTGCGGCAACATCCAACCGCAATTTTGAAGGCCGCCAGGGCAAAGGCAGCCGTACCCATTTGGTTAGCCCCGCCATGGCGGTAGCCGCCGCTATTGAAGGCCGGTTTGTCGACATTCGCAACTGGGAATACAAATAATTTAGGGGATACAATATTATGGAACCATTCACATCACACAAAGGGATTGTCACTCCGCTGGAAGCGTTAAATGTAGATACCGATCAAATCATTCCAAAACAATTTTTGAAGCGCATCGAGCGCACGGGATACGGGGATGTACTTTTTTATGACTGGCGTTACAACGAAGACGGCTCGCCCAATATGGATTTCGAAATGAACGCCTCACGCTATCAAGGGGCATCCATCTTGTTGACCAAAGACAACTTTGGTTGTGGTTCCTCGCGCGAACATGCGCCTTGGGCGCTTAAGGACTACGGTTTTCGAGTATTATTAGCCACTAGTTTCGCCGATATCTTTAATAACAATTGCTTCAATAACGGCATTCTTCCTATCAAACTGCAATCCGACACCATTGAAGAACTGTTTGAAGAAGTTCGAGAGCAAGAAGGATACCGGCTCGAAGTCGACTTGATCGACCAAAAAATCAAAAAACCTAATGGTATCGTCATTCATTTTGATATCGACAGCAACAAAAAGACCAACTTGCTGAATGGCTATGACCACATTAGTTTGACTTTATTGCAAGAAGAGAAAATTGCGGATTATGAAAAACATCGGGGCATAGCAGTTTAGTGGATGACTGAAGCATCAAACAATATATACCAGTAGTTTGTCAAGCCTGGAATGATGGGGCTGGATCCCCCCTAGTTCCCCTTAATAAGGGGGGAAAACAACAACCGATACTCATCAATTCATGATTGATAATTTACGAGAGATTATTTTTTCTTATTCATCAAACTCAATCCCCAATGATTCTAATGCCTTTTTTACTTTGCCAGGCTCGATCCATACTTGTTTGGATACAATTTTGCCGTCTTGATCGAGCACGTAACCGTGATTGGGGGCGCCGTTGTAGAGTTTGGTTACGGTGTTGTTCATATCGTCAATCAGTAATGTTGTATTGAGATTCAAATTTTGTTGGGTCCGCTTCGCGCATTGCAAGCGGTCTTCATAACTTTTGTGTTGTGGGATTTCAATTCCTGATTTTGTGTTTGCCTGAACGACCCAACCGTCGGTGGGATGCGCTTCGCGGGTGTAGATCAACATCCAATTCACTTCGTCTTGTGTGTTTTGGCGTAGTGATTTTATAGCTTCAACCTTGCGGCGGAAAATGGGACAAGTATAGCTGCCAAATTCGATGACTGTGGGTTTGCCTCTAAATTCTTCAAGCGAATGTTTGTTGCCGTTCAGATCGTTTAATGCAAACGAAGGGGCTTGATTACCAACCTCTGGACCTAATTCGGGATCGAGCATTGTGCCAGCCCTACCTCTTCCCCGTAAATTACGTGGAGGCATTAAGTCGATTGCAGCAGCGCAAGCATCCCAATCATCATATTGATTTTCATGCAAAATTCTCCGGCAAGCATTGAGAAAACGCTTGTTTAATTTTTCGATTGTTTGCTTTATGTTTCTCCGTTGAGGCTGTTGATTGCGAGAGCGGTTGCGGGATTGAAAGTGTTGGCGCATTTCAGAAACTTGGGCTATTCGCAATTTTAGGTAATTCTCGATAATTTGCTTTTTTTGTTCTTCTTTCAGCGGTACCGCACCGAATATTTCTTCTAAGGTCACATCATTCTCAGGATTCTTTTCAATTTGTTCCAAATACTGTTTCAGCATGTGCGGAAGTTTGTTTTTTGGAGGCTGAGAAAATGATTGGGATATGCTGAATGTGAAGATAAGAAGAAATACAATTGAAAGCTTAATTTGAGCAACATTGTTCATAATGCCGTCTCCAATTTGTATGGGATATTGAACTAACAATAAGCTGATTTTTAAATTGGTATAAGCTTATCAAATTTTTGGTAAGGTTTCAAATGAATGTGACAAGCCATACATGACGGTCCGGCAAAAAGTCTTTTTTGGAGCGCAGGCGTCCCGCCTGCTCAATATGTAGATGCAGGCGAGGACGCCTGCGCTCCAAGATATGGTGTCAAAAAACGGTAGATTATACTTTTTGCCGGAATGTCATACATACAAAGTAAATTTTTCAAAAAAGATTAGCAGGTGGTTAACAGTAATGCTCAGAGTTTCCTTTTCAATCCTCTCATTGCCCCAATGTCATTAACTTAAGATCAAATTATAAAATTTTTTTTGTTTCTTGAAATTTTCTAAAACAAGAGCCCGGCTCGGCGGGAGCCTCGCCCTCCTAACAGCAAAATCTCGTAAGTTATAGACAATGGGTCAGGGGGAATCATGCTTTCTTCGTTCCGCCAAATCCCACCAGCACCTGCAGTGCTTGCTCCCCTTAATAAGGGGGGCAGGCAAAAAACGTTCCTCAAATTTCTGGGTAAAAATCAGCAATCTTAGGAGGGGGGTTTCGCTCAGATGGTCACTACTCTTTCGAATTCAAAATGAGCTGTTTATTTATCTGAAGTATGATATAGTTTGGATTGGTGATTTTTTGAATCAAGCAATGGGAGGGTGTCTTATGCGCTATGTGCTCTTTATTCTGATTTCGTCTATTTCCTGTTTGACAGCCTATTCTGATGTATCGATTTCTTATCACACCTTGGATTCACAGCAGAAATTCGCAGTTGATATTCTGGAAACCACTCTTAATCGCATGGGTCATGAACTGCAACGGCGTTCGATTGTGTCTTCCAAGCCAAGTGATATTGTTGTTTTGTCTCTGATGAAAGACAAAGAGCTTAACCCGGAAGGGTATAAGATTTTTCAGTCTGACCAGGACAATGGCAGAATTTGTGTGATCCATGCCAAAGACAACACCGGTGCGATGTATGGGATATTGGATGTCAATGAGCAATTGCGAATGGGGAGTGGTTTGAATGAATTGGAAACAAAAGTTGAGAATCCCAAATTCGAGTTTCGGGCCATCAAGTTTAATCTGCCCTGGTCGCCTTACCGGCCTAGCGAGCCGACGCCGCAGCATATCACTACCTGCCGTGATTTGGAGTATTGGCGTGAGTTTTTGGATATGATGGCGCGCAATCGATTCAACGTGCTCTCGCTGTGGAACTTGCATCCATTCACCTATATGTTTCGTCCGGAAAATTTCCCCAAAGCAACCCCCTTCAATGATGAGGAACTTGCCGATTGGAAACATTTTTGGAAGTCGTTGTTTCGAATGGCGAAAGAGCGGGGGATTGAAACCTATATCGTCAATTGGAATATTGTGGTCTCACCAGAATTTGCCAAGGCTTACGGGGCCAAGGAACGCAATGACACGTCCGGCATAGTGAAGCGTTACACCCGCGAGTGTGTTACCCAGTTGATCAATGAATATCCCAATTTGACCGGTGTTGGAGTCACCTTAGCTGATTGGATGAATGATATGACTCCCAAAGAGCGCGAAGATTGGATCGAAGACACCTTTGTGGCGGGCATGAATGTTGCTGACCGGAAAGCGAAATTCATCCACCGGTCGGTGCTGGCGGGTGACCCAATGGAAATGCGGAGGGTGATTGACAATGCCAATCTGCCCGACCCGGTTTGGGTGGAAGTCAAGTTCAACTGGTCGCATGGACATTCAACACCGCGATTGGCGATGACCCACGATTATTCGTCAGGAGAGATTGATGAACGTTTTTGGAATCCCAAACCTGATAATTACAAAATTGCCTGGATGATTCGCAATGAAGACTTTTTTATTTTGCGCTGGGGGGAACCGGGATTTATCCGCAAGCACATTGATGCCAATGACCATGATTACGTTGGTGGGTATTTTGTGGGTTCGGAAGGATATATTCCGGCGCAAAACCTGTCACAGATTCCAGGGAACGAAAAATCGTGGAATTATGCATTTGAGAAGCAGTGGTTGTTTTATACGCTATGGGGACGGTTGTTGTACAACCCTGAAATTGCCGATGCCGTATTTGCTGAAAAGTTTAATCAACGTTATGGCCACAATGTTGGGGATGACCTGTTGCAAGCGTATCGATTGGCCAGCCGTATGCCGCTGCGGCTGGCTTCGTTTCATGCCGCCACTTGGGATTACACATTGTATTCAGAAGGATTCATTGCTCCGGCCAAATCACGCGGCCGGCATGATGGTGAATCACCGTTGATCAATATATTGGAGCTGATTGAGCATCAGACCTTAGACCCCACTTTTCTTTCAATCCAAGAATTTGTGCAAGCCAAGCAAGCGAGCGAAGAAATTGAGAATGAAATGACTACGCCGCTCGAATTGGCCGATATGTGTGAAGAGGATGGGAAGGATGCATTGGAATTGCTCGATGCTCTAAAGAAGAAGGTAACACCATTCAACGAAACTTTACAAAGCGAAATTCTGGATGTGGAAACCTGGGCGTATTTAAGTTTGTATTTTGCAGAGAAATTACGCGCAGGCGTGGCTTTGGAAACCTTTCGCCAAACCGGTGATGAAGACAAGAAAACTCTTGCGATTGCCCATTTGGAAAAAGCAGTTGAACATTGGGATGATGTAATCATTGTTACCGAAGAGCGCTATCGGCCTATCTCTCATGTGTATTCAGAAATGTATCGCTGGCGAGAAAAATCTAAGCGGCATGGGGAGGGTATTTTCCACTGGAAATTATACAAAGAGGATGTGATGCATGATATTCAACTGGCCCAGGATGTGGAGGCGAAGAATTGAGCATGCAGTATGTTGGATTCAGACAGTGTGGATAAAAGTAGTAGTTCATAACATTTGAAATTGTGGGGTCAAAAGGACCTAAAGGACCTAAAGGACCAAAAAGACATAAAAGACTAAAGGGATACAACCGTTTTCACTGAATTTCAGGATTGCTGCGAGAAAAGCACACCGGCTGGAAGCCGATGCTTCTTTTGATAACAAATTCAATTGTCATGGACTACTAGGTATACCTTACACTTGAATGGATTCAGCATTAGTAGACTTCTTTCATTTCTATTTATTGAATATTCTTCAAGGCCCACTCTAACGACCAGCTGGTGAAGGCAGCGTAATTGAAATCTTTATAGCGGCCTCCCGCGGCTTCGCCTTCGTTTTTCTTTAATACATGCACGATTGTTTCTTTTAGCGGGCGGGCTTTTTTGCCAATGAAGAACACCGTTCGCGCGGCATGCAACGCCACCCAGACTCGGTCATCGCGCAATCTCTGGTCCAAAACCGGCAAGGCTTTTTCTTCTTCTCCTAAATGACATAACACATCCGCTGCGGTGATTTGCACACAAGGCGATTCATCGTTTAAGGCTTGGATCAATGCTTCCCGTGCAGGATTTGCTTGTTCTTCAAGCGCCAACAGTCCAACCGCGGCCCAATAACGCACGCCGCTGTCGCCATCCTGCAGCATATTGGCAAATTCTTCAGGGTCGCCGTTCTTCGTATCCACTTTTTCCGCCGCATCCAAGATACGCTTCAAGTCATATTGATTCGGATCTTGCGCCATCTCATAAATCGTCGATTGATGGGCGCGGATATGCATTTCTGATTCATGCAGAAAACCGGTATCGCGGTGATCCACTATCCAATCCTGCAATTTGCTCTTCAAACGTTCTTTCAAAATCTGATGCTCCGGCGAATCGGCCAGATTCTCTGTTTCATGAGGATCGTTCCAAAGATCATACAATTCTTCCAATGGTTTTTCTTCGCGCCACAATTTTTCCGCTTCCGGCGGCAATTCTCCTACTTGGTGCAATCGGCGGAGCTCTTTTAAGCTTCGCTTACGATCGGAAAAGATTTCACCTCTCTGAATATACGGTAAATGAGGCATGTATTGGCGAATGTAGATATATCGCTCATCCTGGACCGAGCGAGAAACCTCAAACATATCATCTGCCCGGCTGCGTGCGCCATAAGCCAGCTCACGTTGGGGTAAATTGCCTTTGCCAAGAAAGGGCAGGCCTTGCATGTGATTGGGAACATCCACACCGGCGAGGTTTAACATAGAGGGTGCAAAGTCAACGAAACTCACCAGGTCTTCACATCTTTGTTCGGGCTTATAGGGGGTGACATGCTGATAGGATTCAGGCACCCGAATGATCAGTGGCACCCGCAAGCCCGAATCATTCAGCCAGCGCTTGTAACGTGGGAGGCCGAAGCCGTGATCGGAGAAAAACACGATAATAGTGTTTTCATACAAGCCGTCGTCTTTTAATCCCTGCAAGATTTCACCAACCGTTCGATCCATCTCTGAAATCAAGTCATATTGGTTGGCCCAAATTCTACGAATTTCAGGCGTGTCAGGATAAAACGGTGGAAGCTCCATTTCACTGGGCTGATGTTTGAATTTTTCTGGGAGATCTTCGACCGCTTGTTCATAACGTTCTTGAAAATTGGCACGGCCTTCATGGGTCATGCCCAAGTTGATCATGCTGAAAAAGGGTTGATTGCCGCTGCGCTGCCGCCAGGGGGCAAAATCTGATTTCCAATAATCCCACACGCCTTGTGGATCGAAGTTGTAATCGGTCTTGCCATAGTTGGTGCAGAAATAACCCGCCTGGCGCAAGTAGTGGGGCAAGGTTTTCAGATCGTCTGGAATTTCTACTACTGAACGCAAATGCTGAGTTCCAAGCGAAGTGGCATATACACCGGTGATCAGGCACGAACGAGCGGGAGCGCAAATGGGCGCGGTTGCCAAGGCGTTTTCGTACAGCACTCCTTCACGGGCTAGTTGATCGAGGACAGGTGTGTTTGCGTTTTCATCGCCATAACAGCCCAAAGCGGGATTGATATCTTCGGTGGTGATCCAAAGGATATTGGGTTTTTTCTCATTTTCTTTTTTCTCATTTTCTTGGGCAGAGACGCTGGAAGACAAGGCCAAATGAGCGGCACTGTATCCGGATATCTTCAAAAACTCACGGCGGCCGGTTTGTTTGCGCATGAATGTCTCCCTAATTTGTTTTTCAGTTTATTGAAATTTTGGATAGCAGCCAGACAAAGCAGTCTAACTGGAACGACACATCTCTCTGCAATTGTAGAACATTCTTTGTTTTATTTCTATTCTTGAAATAGTGTTCTTGAAAAAGTGTGTTGTAAGTTCAAGCACAGAAAACAAAATCAAGGAAAATGGAACAAGTTAAAACCGACGACGGTCAGCAAAAAATTAGAACACAGAGAAAAAGACCATGCAACGAATATATCCAATTGGGTAGATACCCATTCCAATGTAGTGATCTGGATCATCCACCAAAATTTGGCGGAAAACCTCCATTGTATGTTTTGCCATCAACAACTAGATTTTTTGTCACACTGGGATCACCGCCGTACCAGAAGATATCGCCTTTGCTTTTGAGGCCATTGCTGGTGTGATAGGAATTTCCCTGCCCCTGGTTTCGCTGCGTTCCCCAAAATGGGTTGGCTGAATAAAGCCCGTTTTCTTGTAGATCGGGACCTTGTGAAAAAATGTTGTAGGCAATGATGCTGGATTTTCGTGAAAACACTCCGGTTTCATATGCCGCTGGAATTTCGTTTTTAATCAACTCCATATTTTTTTGAAAGGGGTCATGGGGGATGGTTGACATGTAAGCAATCGGATAGGTCAAAAAGAACAATCCCGAACTGTTGCGAGACCGCCGTCCCGTAAAAATGTCATTCTCCGATTCTGGTGGGTATGAATTGTTATCCAGGTTGTACATTTCGTGAGCCTGGGCTAATGCGCGAATATCGGATTTGACTTTGGAGAGTTTGGCGCGGATTTGCGCATTCACGAAATTGGGTACGGCAATTGCCGCCAAGATTCCAATAATCGCCACAACAATCAATAACTCGATTAACGTAAATCCCTTTTGAGATTTGTATTTCATGATCCCCGCTCCTCATTCTGTTATGATTTCAGATGGCTGCGCAGCTTAGAAGGATATTGTTCATTACCCCCCATTATAAACCAGAATAAAGGGAACGGTAAGAAAAAATGCGTAAAAAGATAACAGAAAATACACTAATTGCGGACGGGAAATTGCAATTCACGAAGTTGAGGAGATTTTTTCAACCGTAAGATTTTCAACAAGTTTTCAAATTGGATACGATACTGTTCATGATCCCGCCAATTGCGAAAATCGGCCAGGGGCCGGGTACGTTGTAATTCATCTACCCATTCTTTGGCACAGTCCGTATGGCTATCATCCAATACAATGGGCAAAATAAATTTGCGCATCTCACGTTTCTCTTTTTCAAATGCATGAACAATTTTATTTTCGAAACCACTTTGTTTGAGTACGTGCTCAGAAAGTATCAGCAAAATTGTATCGTTCCGATGTATTGGAGTGGTTTGGTGAAACGAATGTAGAAAGCATTCTCCCAAATCATTTGAAATTAACCAGCTTCTAACTCTCCAGTGTTGCAAATCCATCTGCAATTGTTTTGCGAAATCTTCATTTTCAGGAACGAAATACAAATAACAATTTTGAAATTCGAGCGTCGGGGCCGCATGTGTCCTGAAGGCTTCCAATACCCTTTCTGAGATTCCCACACCCCGATAGAACCCTTCAGGAACCATTCCGATACTATTTGACAAACTTTCCACGCCGATAAAGGAAGGACCGAGATGCAGTACAGTTTGGAGATTTTTGGCCAGTGAAAAATCCACATTCACAAATGTGGTTCGTCCCATTTGGGCTTGATCGAAATCGACATATTCAAATTGATTGCCTTCAAATTGGGCATTCACCAGATTGCATTCACGCAGCCGGGTTCCTTTGAACATGGCCATCTCAAAATTCACATGGCGGAGGTCTGCATTCCACAAATCCGAGCCAAACAAATTGGCAAGTGTAAAATTTGCTCCATAGGCCGAGATTCGTTTCAAATCAGCAGATTGTAGATTGATTTTGTACAAATCGGCTTGGCGCAAATCAGCATCCAGAAATTGAGCGTCAATGCCAATGGCCTCGCGCAAAACTGCTTTTTGCAATTTCGCATTTGACAGGTTGCACTCGTCAAGATTGGCGTATTCCATTCGAGAATATGAAGCGGTGGCGTGACGAAGATTCGCCCGTGTCAGATTCGCCCAGTTCAAGTTGGCCCGCCGGAGGTCTGTCCAGCTCAAATCGGCTTCACGCAAATCGACCCAGCGCAAATCGGCATTGTGCAAACTCAAGCGTCGCAAATCGGTATTGCGCAAATTTGGAATCGCTTCAGGATTCAATTCTCTCCATCGATTCCAACCCTCAACACCATCTTGCAGCAACTCAACATAATCACTTATATCCATAATACTGCTGCCATTTCATAATAATACTAACGGTAATACATTCTCATAGATTATAATATAAAAAAAGAGCTATAGAACAAAATTAACAAAAAAACTTTAAAGAATTAAAGTTAAAATAAACATTCCATCAGACTGAATTTATAGTAAG
>CAZEZQ010000034.1:0-5742 GCA_964516245.1 uncultured bacterium
TGATTGAACACCCGCCTGCTGGGCTACGTCGGTAAATGTGCCATCACCGTTATTTCGATAGAGATGATTGGCTCCCCAATTGGTAACGTATAAGTCCAAATCGCCATCATTGTCATAATCTGCCGCTGTACAACCAATCCCCCATGAATCGCTCCCCAATCCTGATTCATCTGTGATATCAATAAAGTTCCAATTGCCATCATTTCGGTACATACGGTTGGCCGGTTTTTCATTCTCTGGAGGCAAATCGAAATGACCAGCGTTCACCATATAAATATCCAAATCGCCGTCATTGTCGTAATCGAACAAGGCCAATCCAGAGCCGTTGGCTTCGAGCACGTAATCTTTCTCTGCCGAACCGGATTCGTAAAGAAAATTTAAATTCGCTTTGTCGGTCGCATCTCGAAATTGAGGGATCATCTCATCCATAGAAAAAACAGATTGAATTCCAATGAATGGAAAAAACAAAAACGAGAATTTCAAAAATAATTGAATGTATTTTCTGACTACGATCATAACGATTCTTGGTAGGATAACTCAATATGGTTAAGGCTTTCCTGAATTTCTTTTTTGTATATTTTCTGATCGTTCCCGTAGGAACGGGCGATTCGAATTTGGCTCAAGCGTTGAAAGACATAGTCGGGTAAAGGCATCAATTCTATCACTCTTTCACGATTTTCAAGACGGGATTGATCGCCTTCGAGAGCCAGTTGGGCGTATTCTAGAGCGATTTCTCGTTCATCGATTTCTTCATACAATTGTGACAGTTCTAACAATATAGGGATCGAATTCGGCCATCCAGTACGGTGCGCTTGCATCACGTTGTTTCGGATATTTGGCATTTTTATTTTGATCATTTGTGATTGGCTTGCCAACTGTTCTGCATTGCTTGCTTGTTTGGCTTTGGCAATAGCGCTTCGTGCTGAAATGGTTTGCAGATTGGGAATATTAGGATTGTTTTCAATTGTTGCCTTGAAAAGGGCTTCGGCTTCATCGACCTCTCCCATTTTCGCCAAACATTCTGCTTTTGACAATTGAGTCATTTCGTGATCGTAGTCAGAGGGGAGTTGTTGGAAATATTCCCATGCTTTCCCAATGTCATTTCGTTTCACATACGCCCTTGCTAAAATCGCACAAGCATCGTCTGTGAGTGAACCACACTGGAATAAATATGAAATCGCTTTCGTGGCATCACCTATGATTTCTAGATAGTAACTTCCAATTGTTACCCATTGAGAATTTTGGCCGATTGATTCATTGCTTAACAATTCATCTGCGCTTTCCACTTTTCCTTGGCGTAGATAGGCTTGGGTTAACAATTGCTTCACACGCGTTCGATCAGATTTCGAACTGGTGTCTAATAGTTTTTTTAAGATTGGTACGGCGCGGCAAGATTGATGAGATTGAATGTAAAAGTCGGCCAGGTTGTAATGAGCGCTTGTGGATTCGGGAACAATCGAACAGGCTTGTAAAAAGAGATTCTCAGAGTTTCGATATTGGCCGATGCGGTTGAAAGAATTCGAACTCAATCGCGCGTGCTCGGCAACATCACCTTGGCTCCAACGAAGACTGGCTTCTGATTTGGGTAGGGCAATTTTGTCGGTTTTTTGCATGATGGATTGTACAACTTGAAAGCCCTCACGCTTTCGCAATCGAGCTAAGGCTTGAGCCAATAATGACATGGTTTTTGTGTCATAGGGGTAGTTCATTAATATTTCGACATAAGTGTATGCGGCTTTTTCAAATTGTTTTAAGTTCGATTGACAAATGCCCATATTTTGCTTTGCGTCTGCCCAATAGGGATTCGTCCTCTCGATTGCAGAGAATAATTCAATCGAATTCTCAATTTCATTCAAATCCATTAACGCCTTACCGCGGGCAAATGCGGTATAAGGGTGTTTTGGATTAAGCGTATCCAGCCGGTCAATGAACTGAAGCGCCTCATCCGCACGGTTGAATTTGATAAAACATTTTATAATTTCTACCAAGATATTTGGATTCTTACAATCCTCTTTGATAGGCTCAATGATTTGAAAGGCTTCTTCGTGATCACCCGCTTCAATCAGGAATTTCAAATATCGCAACAGATTTTGTTCATTTTTTGGATTCGATTCATACACCATTTGAAGGGCTTTTCTTGCCTCGTCCGACCGTATCATTTTTATTGCAATTGTGCCAAGCAGGTTTTGAACTTGGATATCCTCTGGCTGATCATTCAACCATGACAATGCGGCTTTTCGGGCAGATGCAAGACGATTGACCGACAAACTGTACCGTATCCTCAAATGAGCGCGCTCTGTAATGATCTCCTCAGGAATTCCCATTTGAATCATCAACTCAATCATGGAATCCATAGATTGCTCAACCAAATGATGATTTTCTTTTTTCCCTTCTTCTTGAATTGTTTCATTTAACTCAATTAACTTTCGTTGATTCAATTCTTGTTCGGATAAAAGTTGGGAATATGATTTTGAAGGGATAAAAATGGTAATTAAAACCAGAAAACCAATCTTCCGCATGTCTTTATGTTTGATAGCCATTCTTTTACTCGCTACTGCATTAAATAATTAAAATCAAGATGGGAATATAATAAAGAATAACTAATGTTGTACTGAGACAGTACATTTTGTAGTTCATTTATCATATAATCCACTATATATTGTGCATATTGCCTTGTTTTGCATTTCGACAATATGATTATTTGAATTTTACAAAATTAAAATTCTCTTGTCAATCAAAGGGTTGAATTAGCATTTTTAAGTAAAATTAAATACTAATTATAATTTTATAATATAATAGAATTTTTTAAATGTTTCACTTGACATATTAAATTCAATGTTAGATTATAAATTTATCATGTTGTATCTAAATAAAACTTGAAAGGAGTCGTATCTATGAAGTGGAATTGGGGAATCGTAATTTTTGTGCTTGTTGGGATGGCATCACCGGCTTTTGCCCAAACCATCGAATTGCAACAAGGTGTTAATGGTTATGAAGGCACTGCAGATGCCCACATTATTTCATGGGACCGTAATCAAAATATGCTTATACGCAACGATGATGGTTCAAACGGTGGAAATAATGATGGGCCATCAGAAAGTCCTGATTCGGTGAATACAGGTGAGCATATATTTGTCGAAGAAGGGGATTTTGGTAGTGATGATTTCAACTTGTTTGATGACAGTAAGGCCATCTTGATTAAGTTTGATTTGGATGGAATTTCTGGCACAGCGACAAGCGCTCAAATCGGTCTTTACTATTGGTATGAACGCAGTACAGGAGATATTGAGGTTGAAGGCAGTGGTGACAAACAAACGCCTCACGATCTTAATGTCAATCGTATCCTCAAGCGATGGGCTGAAGGCACCGACCCAGATTCTAACGATGTTAACGGAACTGACCCCGGTACACCAGATAATTCTGGTGCAGTGACCTGGAACTCAACTGGGTTTGAATTCTGGCAAGCGATGGGGGCGGAAGGTCCTGGAGACATCGCTCCAACTGAAAGTGTTACAAATTTTGATCCCGCAGTGGGCGAATGGACATGGTTTGATGTCACCGAAAGCGTTAATATATGGTTAGCCGACCCAAGCACAAACCATGGAGTGAAGATTGGCCAGGAAGAATTTCCTGAAAATCCTTTGGAGCCTGACATTACATTGCCTGATGGCACAATGATTTACTCAGGGCATCCAGACGGAGACCCGACAGGCTTTGCCGCAGGCGCTCATAATTTCGTTTCAAGCGAAAACAACGATATGACTGAACTGCGTCCAAAACTCGTCATTGAAGGCGCTTCTGCCGCATCGCATACTGCTTTGTGGAGTTTGTATCAGTAATTGAGATTCTAAATAATACTCACTTAAAGCCTGGGATCATTTCCCAGGCTTTTTATTTGCCCAACGAAGTGAAAAAATAATTTTTGCGTCGTTGTTTGACCAACAGGCAGGACGAATGTCATAAGCCAAGCCATATTATTATTGGAGACCGAAAAAAAAGTCTATTCTTGGAGCGCAGGCGTCCTCGCCTGCACTATTTGGAGATGCAAGCGAGGACGCCCACACTATTTGGAGATGCAGGCGAGGACGCCTGCGCTCCAAGATATGGTTGCTGGATTGTACTTTAGCAATCAATCCTTGTATTCAAATCAAGCGAACTGCTTCACAAATCGCTCCATGCGGTTCAGAGCTTCACGCAGGTCTTCCAGCGAAGAGGCATAGGAGCAGCGGATGTGGCCTTCGCCACATTCACCAAATGCGGTGCCGGGAACAACCGCCACGCTCTCTTCTTTTAACAACCGGGTGGCGAATTCATGTGATGACAATCCTGTAGTCTGAATGGAAGGAAACGCATAAAAAGCGCCTTTGGGATTGGGGCAGGTAAGGCCGATGCGGTTGAGGTGATGAACGAAAAAACGCCGCCGGGCGTCGTATTCTTTACGCATGGCCATCACTTGATCTTCACCGTTGCGTATGGCTTCAATTGCGGCATGCTGTGCGGTGGTGGGGGCGCACATCACGCTGTATTGGTGAATTTTGGTCATCGCTGAGACAACGTCCTCTGGCCCCATCACCATACCCAGACGCCAACCGGTCATCGCCCAGGCTTTGGAAAACCCATGCACCAATATTAAATGCTCTTTCAATTGAGAGAGCGAACAAAAGGATGGATGATCGCTCTCGTAACTAAGGGGTACATACAGCTCATCGCTGATCAAAAACAAATTGTTGCGCAGAGTAAACTCAGCAACGGCATTCACATCATCTTCCGTAAGAGTCATCCCGGTAGGATTGTTAGGGTAATTCAGAATCAAGGCGCGTGTACGTTCACTAAGCGCATTTTCCAAATCTTGTATTTGAGGTTTGAACTCACCATCCATTGTGGTAGAGACGCGCACGGCTTGCCCCCCGGCCAAACGGACCAATGGAGCATACGAGACGAATGATGGATCTACAACAATCACTTCATCACCCGGTTCGAGAAGAGTGCGAAACGCCAGGTCGAGAGCTTCACTGCCGCCTACTGTAATTAGAATTTCTTTCAGGGCATCATAATTCACAGAATAATGTTTTTGAAAATAGGCCGCGATTTCTTCGCGAAGTCTTGTCATCCCACTGTTGGAAGTATAGCTGGTTTCTCCGGTTTCCAACGAATGGATGCCCGCCTCGCAAATATGCCAGGGGGTAACGAAATCGGGTTCGCCCACTCCAAGCGAAATGACATCCGGCATCTCGGCGACCAAATCAAAAAACACGCGTATCCCCGAAGGAGGCAATTCTCCTACCGAGCGGTTGATGCGGGGGCGTTCGGTTTGTATAGGTTTGAGCTGCGTTGAATTCATATTGTTTGATTATGGACTATGGACTCACGGGGATGCGTTCCCGTTTTTGATGCTCGACCAAAATGGTTCCCAATTCTTTGTATTTTTTTAGCAAAAAGCACGATGCGGTCGAGCGCACATTCGGCAGGGTGGAAAGTTTTTCCACCACAAAATCGGCGATATCATGCATATTGTCGCCTTCAATTAAAATAAGCAAGTCATACCGCCCCGACATCAAAAAAACTGACTGAACTTCGGGAAAGCGGTAAATGCGTTCGGCGATCTTGTCAAATCCATATCCCCGTTCGGGTTGAACCGAGACTTCAATCAGGCATGAGACTTTATGGTCTTTGTTGCGATCGGGATTCACAATGGTCCGGTATCCCAAAATTGTCCCGTCTTTTTCCATAGCCTTGATTTCA
>CAZEZQ010000034.1:5752-15452 GCA_964516245.1 uncultured bacterium
GCCACTTCTTTCGGTGTCAGGCGAGCGTCTTTTTCAAGAATTTCCAAAATACGGGTTCGAAACGGCATACTTTATCTCCGTCTTCTTTTGTCGGTTGTATATGAATACATCTTAGAAACATGCCACAATCTCTGCAATGTCTTTGATAATGGAAGTAAACCAGATCGTGCATCATCCTTCAAAGTGGATAAAGTTTCGTTTACCGTCTTTCCAGCCAAAACAGAAAATTTCACCCTGGCGGCCATCGGCTTCAATGCGGCGTTGATAAGAATCGTGAATATGGCCGTGCACGATAACATCCACCCCCGTACCGATCACCTGGCGATAGGCGCGCCTGGGCACGGAAAGAGTGGATTTGCTTTTGCCTTTGACTATCTTGCCACTGGCCTCAGACATGCGTTTGACGGTTTCCCGCTGCCAATTTGAGGGCAGTTTATCTGCGAGAGAACGAAACACACTCGAACGAATGATCGACTTGTACATTTGATAGGCCCAGTCATTCCAACAAAGTTCATCTCCATGGCCGATGTAGACCACGCGCCCCCCCAGCTCGGTAATAGTAGGATTGGAGAGCACATCTATCCAAGGCTGCTCCATAAAATAATGAGAAGCGAGAAAATCTCGATTGCCTTCAAGAAAATACATCTCCACTCCTTCACTTGCGAGTTGACGAAGGTGTGCCAAAAATTGGGAGTAATATTCACGAATAAATTGAGGCTCATTGATCCAATAATGAAAGGTATCGCCCATCAAAAAGATCCGAAGCGCATTCTCAGGCAATTCGCCGAATAGGCGGTTGATTTCATCATGTTCACCACCCGGGTGGTGCAAGTCTGCAAAGAAGACATTTTGACCTTGAGGCAAAGACATAACCATCCCCTGATATTTGACAAAAGAAAAAGCGGCTAATTGTCGCCGCTTTTTGTGTGTTGCATATTCGATATGGGTTGGGCGGTTTATTAAAAACCACCACCGCCGAAGCCACCCCCACCAAAGCCTCCGCCTCCGCCGAAGCCGCCGCCGAAGCCGCCAAAGCCCCCGCCGCCGCCGAAGCCGCCGCCACCGACACCGAGTCCGCCGGTTTGACGTTCAAGCTTACGGCGGCGAAATTCTTCGATGCGCTGCAGCCGCTCTTGGCGTTGTTGCAGGAAGATTTCTTGTTTGGCGAAGACCATTTGCCGCTTGAGCGCGCGGAGACGGGCGCGATACCATATTCGCTCGTTGGCGCCGCGGGGTTGGATCCAGCCTACATACTCAGCGAGGCTCATATTTTCCATCCCGCCAATATCCAAGCCCAATTCAGAAATGGGGACATCGGCGATCACACCGATATCTTGAAGGTTTTGGCCCGCTTTCATAGTTTCAAATTGAAAATCGAGCATGCGTTCGATTTCTTCTCGGCTCATGTCTTCAAGACGAAAATTCTGAGTGGCGGTTTTCGCAAAAATTTCTTGTTGTTCATCAATCATTTCTTGAAGACGGTCTAACAAATTGTTGCAAAAATCAACCATCTTTTGATAATTCTGGTCTGATTGGGCAGCGGATTTGTATTGTTCCAACGCCACCCGAAACTGGCGTTGCTGCAATGCCGTAAATGCCTGATTGGCAGAAGCCATCACATCGTCAAACGAACCACCGCTTGTTGTGGGTTGTGTAGTATCATCCTGCAACTGAGGTTCGCCTAAATTGTCCTCTTGCTGGGCAAAACCCAGTAGTGGAAAGGCAAAAAGAATCGAAGTTAGGATGAGGGCGAATCGTTTCATGGTTTCCCCTTTATTGACGAATAATATTTGTTGAACTACGTGTTGATAGTATACTTGATTCTAATTACAAATTATAGTAATTTCATTGATTGTGCGTCAAGTCGAAGAGAAACATTGCCATCTTTCAAAACTCAACCTAATACGGATTCTCAAACCTAGCCTAAAGATATTTGGAATGAATCTCTATCATTACACACATTAGAATCTAACTTTGTTAAAATTTCCATTTTGATTTGATTGCAAATTCAAAATGGAAAATTATTTTTTAGGACTCAACAGTGCTGAACACAATTTCTCGTATTCATTGATCTCTTTTGTTGGTGGCTGCATGGCTTTTAATGGTGGAAAAGATATCTCAACCTGATTTTGGTCGATATTGGTACGATTGACAATTTGCTTAGCCAATAAATGGGAAGCCATTTTCGACGCTCGTTTATGCTGCATAGCAGGCCGCAGATGTTTCCATAAATTCGAAGCAACCAGAGCCGCTGCAAATTGATCATAATGAATGGTGGCTGAGGCTTGGGTTTCTACAATTTGTCCGAAATACCGTAAAAGTGACTGACATGCCTGGTATTCTTTGACTTCAGACGGCTTATTTATATCCTCATTAATGAATTCTTCTCTCCCGTATTTGACGAAACAATCAATCTTTGCCGCGTCGACTTTTTCGATGGTTTTGGATTCTGAAATCAATATTCTGGCCATTGCCAATCGATCCAGCGTATCCCGAAGCCGGTCTCTTGATATCCCAATCACACTCTCTAATTGATCGGCGAATAGTTTATAAAGATTGCTTGGATCTTGAGTGGCGTAATGGCACAGCCGTAGATTTTTACATATCTTGATCCACACTTCGGGATTTTCAAAACTGCTAAGATTCTGTAGTGCCGAGTGGGCATTACGCAACTTGTAACATAATAATTTGAGAATCAATTCGGCAATGGTTGGAGAACGCCGGATGATCTGTCGAATCCGGTTTTTGTCGAGCAACACTAACAAGGCATCTTCGATAACCGTAACCGTGGCAGAACGTGGAGAATCATCCAGTATGGCCATTTCACCTACAATATCGCGGGCACCAATTTCGGCAACAACATAATTTTCGCCATTCATCTCCCGTTCTACAAGCAAGCGGCCTTGAACCACAAAATAAGCCGACCGGCCTACTTCACCCTGGCGCATTAAAACAGTACCTTTGGGAGCCCGGACTGCTTCTTTTTCAATTTCCGAGAAAACTTGATCCACAACTGCACCTTCAAACAACTAGTGGTCTGTCAAGCATGGAATGATGGGTGAAAACTTCTAAATTCATTTGCATTCGTGTTTGCAGAAAACCGGCTCGGCAGGAGCCTCGCCCTCCTGGCGGCTTTGAACATTGAAATGAATTGCCATCATTTCATGTGTGACAGAGTACTAGGATAGTATGGAATAATTGAAAGACTCTTTGCAATAACCTAATTCTATTTTACTAATTTTCATTAAAAAGCACGATCCCTTTGAGGGATTCTTTTGCAAAATGGAAAACACAAAATGAAAAAAACTCTTGTCATCTCAGCAAGAAATGGGTAGACTTTAAATAAAGTCAATCATAGTATTTATACACTCCTGTTTAAGGATAAATCCACAAATCATTCATTGCTATTTATAATCAATAAATTATTGTATATTATCTAAACAAGAAACACCTCTGCCACAAGAATACCAAATGTTTGTAGAATACCAAAAGTTTGTAGAATTTCAGGTGTTTGTGTGAGATGTTATTCAGTGTGTTGGTTTGAATAAAATCAAAATTCATCCATTCTGTTTATGAATCCCGTTGGCAAAAAAAGCGAGTAAATTGAATGAGTCAGGTTTTTTTGGTTGATGGCAGCTCGGTATTTTTTCGAGCCTACCACGCCATTCGAGATTTAAGCCGTTCAGATGGTATGGCCACCAATGCGATTTACGGTTATGTATCTACCATGCGCAGCCTGTTACGGGATTATCAGCCCAAAGAAATGGTGGTGGCGCATGATAGCAAAGAAGTAACATTTCGCAATGAGTTGGATGAAAATTACAAAGCCAACCGTGAAGCGCCTCCTGAAGATTTGTTGGCTCAAATCCCCTACATTAAAAGGATCACCGAGATGATGGGGATCCGGCAAATCGAACAAGTGGGATATGAAGCAGACGATCTCATTGGAACCCTAGCCAGCTGGTTGGCCAAAAAGGGCCGCGAAGTGTTGGTGGTTTCACTCGACAAAGATCTACTGCAGCTGGTAGACACTCAAATCACCATGTTGCGCCTGGCGCCGATGAACAAAAGCAAAATCTACGGATCTGATGAAGTAAAAGAACGTTATGGTGTAACCCCCAATCAGTTTATCGATATATTGGCGTTGATGGGCGACGCTGTAGACAACGTGCCCGGCGTGCCCGGTATTGGTGAAAAAACCGCCATATCCTTAATACAAGAATACGGTGATCTAGACACCCTATACAAAAATCTAGACAACATCAAAGGCAAAAAACGGCAAGAAAATTTACGAAATTTCAAAGAACAAGCGTATCTATCCAAGCGATTGGTCACGGTGAAAACCGATATTGAAATCGAACTTGACAACGATTATTTCACGATTCAACCTCCCGACAAAAATGCTTTGTTGGGCCTTTATCAAGAACTTGAGTTTCGCACATTCGCCAATGAATTGGACAGCGATTCCTCTCAACATACGGTCTCTACAGAAGTCAATTATCAGACGCTAGACACCATAGAGGCTCTTGAAGAAGTGGCAAGCATCATCAAAAAAAAGGGACGGTGCGCGATCGACACCGAAACCACATCGCTGGTAAATTGGAAAGCCCGTATCGTGGGCGTTTCGTTGTCAGTAGAGCCGCATCAAGGTTGGTACATTCCAATCGCCCACAATATTGGAACCAACATCGATGGGAAAAAGGGGCAGCCGCTGCTTCGTGAAATTGTGGAATCGGAAGAGATCAAAAAGACGGGACACAATTTAAAGTTTGATTTCCACAGTTTCGCCAATGAAGGTTTGACCCTGGCGGGGATTGAGGATGACACATTGATTGCATCGTATTTGCTGCAACCCGAACAAAACAGCCACAAGTTGGACGATTTGGTGTTTACCGAATTGGGCATGCGCCTGACTCCGATTTCCGAGTTGATTGGCAGCGGAAAAAAACAAATCAGCATGGCTGATGTAGAAATCGAAAAGGCCTCTTATTACGCCTGTGAAGACAGCGATGCCTCATGGCGTTTGTGGGATACACTCATCCCCCGCTTTCAGGGTGGGCTTCGGGATTTGTATCGCGATGTTGAGATGCCGCTTCTTTCTGTGTTGGCCAATATGGAGCGCCGGGGGATTACCGTCGATCCGGATGTGCTGGAAGAACAATCGAATGCCTTGGGTGAAGAGTTGCACGGTCTGGAAGAAACCATTTATGAAGCCGTAGGCAAAAAATTTAATTTGAATTCCCCTTTGCAACTCGCTGAAATCTTGTATGATGATCTTAAGTTACTAACCGGACGTAAACGATCCACCCGAGCCGACATATTGGAAAAACTAGCGGAAGAAGGGATTGAAATCGCCCGGCAAATCCTCGATTACCGGCATCGGCAAAAAATCAAATCCACCTATCTTGATGCGCTCCGTAAACTCATAAATCCGAGCACCGGTCGAGTTCATACGACATTTAATCAAGCGGTAGCGACAACGGGGAGGATTTCGAGCAGCGATCCAAATTTGCAAAATATTCCGATTCGTACCGAATTGGGCCGGCGGGTTCGCCGCGCTTTTGTTGCATCGGAAGGAACCCAATTGCTTTCGTTGGATTACTCACAAATTGAATTGCGCGTATTGGCTCATATTTCAAAAGATCCCGGTTTGATTGAAGCATTTTCCAATAAAGAAGATATCCATAGCCGAACGGCTGCCGAAGTATTTGACGTGGACATTGCGGATGTCACTCCGGATATGCGCCGCAAAGCAAAAGAAATTAATTTTGGTTTAAACTATGGAATGTCGCCATATGGATTGGCACGGCGATTGGGGATTCAGGACGCAGAGGCTTCAAAATATATCGAAACCTATTTTCATCGCTATCCCCGGGTCCAACAGTATATGGATGAAACTGTGGTCTCGGCTCTCGAAAACCGGTGGGTCGAAACCATACTGCACCGGCGAATCCCTACCAGAGGGATCGATGACAGCAATCGAATGCGGCAAGAAAACGCCAAACGAGCGGCCATTAATGCCCCCATTCAAGGATCGGCAGCGGATATGCTTAAGGTTGCGATGGTTCGAATCGATAATGAATTGAATCTGGATCACGCCTCCATCCTTCTCACCGTTCATGATGAACTGGTGCTCGAAGTGAAAGATGATTATGTGGATACCACCCGCGATTTGTGCCGGGACATTATGGAAAACGCCGTGCCGTTGGAAGTTCCGACCCCGGTTGAAGTTTCAACTGGATCTTCCTGGGCGGATTTGAAATGAACCAAACGGTTCGATCCTGTC
Organism: uncultured bacterium; assembly: GCA_964516245.1. Taxonomy (GTDB): domain Bacteria; phylum Hinthialibacterota; class Hinthialibacteria; order Hinthialibacterales; family Hinthialibacteraceae; genus CAZEZQ01. The sequence goes on from CAZEZQ010000034.1 coordinate 12,039, forward strand.
CGAAGTGGCAGCAGCTGACGATTGGGCTGACAGGCAATCCGGGCTCCGGAAAAACTACAGTGGCTCAGTTGTTACTCGAAAAAGGCGCCATCGTTCATAGCGGCGATGAAATTGGCTATCAAATGCTTGAATCCGGATCCCCGGTGATTCATGAATTGACGAAAGAATTCGGCAATCAAATTTTCAACGATCAAGGCGGAATTTCACGTAAGGCATTGGGCAGCATTGTGTTTGAAGATGCAAATCGGCTTCGGCGGTTGAACGAAATTGTGCATCCACCCATGCTGCAGGAAATTCGATCGAGAGTGGATGCTTTTCGTTCGAATTCAGAAAACGGTCCATTTGTGTTGGACGCCGCATTGATTTTTGAATGGGAAATTGAAGATTGGTTTGACCGGATTTTGGTTGTATCGGCTCCCCGTGAACTTCGGCGTCAACGGTTCGAAGCCTTGCGCGGCGATTCGTCTCAATTTGAACGCCGTGAAGCCGTTCAACAACCTGAATCAGAAAAAGTGAAAAAAGCCCATTGGGTCATTGAAAATGACGGAGAGTTGGATGCTCTCCGTTCAAATATAGAAACCATTTATCAAAACGTATTATCAGGAAAGGGTTGAGAGAGAGAAGGAATTATGGACACCAAAACCCGCAATAGACAAACACGGCAAACGACTCGAACCAGCAACTACCGCAATGGACGCCGAAACACCTATGAGAAGAATAACAACAACGAAAAGAACAGCGGTGGTGTGGAAACAGCAACTGCCAAAACAGAAAACACTCCCCGCGGCCGCAGCAACAACAAAAAGAGCAACGGCGGCAATGGTGGAGACCATCATACCCTAGAGATGGAGCGCCTGAAAAAGAAAACGATTTCAGACCTCACGAAGATGGCGCACGAGATGAACATCGAAGGGGTTAGTGGACTGCGGAAGCAGGAACTGATCTACAAAATTCTGGAAAATACCGCCAAAGATGATGACAAAGCCAGCGAGCTCGAAGGGATGGGAGTACTGGAAGCCCTCCCCGAAGGATTCGGCTTTTTGCGCAGCGCGGATTACTGCTATCTACCCGGTCCGGATGATATTTATGTTTCTCCCTCTCAAATCCGCCGTTTTGGCCTGCGCAAAGGCGACACCGTTGCGGGCCTGATTCGCCCCCCCAAAGACGGGGAACGCTATTTCGCTTTGTTAAAGGTGAAATCAATCAACGGTGAATCTCCCGAAAACGCCAAGCAAAAAATTTTGTATGACAATCTCACTCCGCTGTTCCCAACAACGCGTTTGAATATGGAGCACGACAAAGATAGAATTTCGTCGCGCATTATCGATTTGATCACTCCTATGGGAATGGGACAGCGCGCGTTGATTGTCGCGCCTCCCAACTCGGGGAAAACCATGCTGCTGCAAGAAATCGCCAACAGCATCACGGCCAATCATCCAAATGTCACTCTGATCGTCTTGCTAATCGATGAACGGCCGGAAGAAGTGACCGATATGCAGCGCACGGTGGATGGCGAAGTGATTTCTTCCACCTTTGATGAGCCACCCGACCGCCACATCCAAGTCGCTGAAATGGTGATCGAAAAGGCCAAACGGTTGGTCGAATGCAAAAATGACGTCGTGATTTTGCTTGATAGCATTACACGCCTGGCACGCGCTTACAACCAAACAGCACCCCATAGTGGAAAGATTCTATCCGGGGGGATCGATTCAAGCGCGTTGATTCCGCCCAAGCGGTTTTACGGTGCGGCCCGGAACATTGAAGAAGGCGGCAGTCTCTCGATTTTGGCTACGGCCCTGGTCGAAACCGGCAGCCGGATGGACGATGTGATTTACGAAGAATTTAAAGGGACCGGCAATTTGGAACTGCATCTGGACCGCAAACTGGCCGAGCGGCGCATTTACCCATCCATTGATATCAATCGTTCCAAAACGCGGAAAGAAGAATTGCTGCTTGAACCGGATGAACTGCAGCGTGTCTGGCTACTTCGCAAGGTACTCAATGAGATGAATGCCAGCGAGGCCGTGGAACTCTTAATCGAGCGGATGCGCAAAACCAAATCCAACAAAGAATTTCTTGAAACGTTAGGTCAACCGGATTAACACTCAGCCAAATGGTTACGCCATGTCAGATGCCACGCGCCGTGTTGAATTGCAAACTTTGGTGCGTCTGTTGAGATACACCACCCGCTATATGCATCGCCTGATCTTGGCGGTGGTGAGCAGTATCGTGGTTGCCATTTTGAGCCTGGTATCGATTACCATGCTGCTGCCGATCGTGCAAACGATCTTTAAACAGGATCGTTTTCAGCCCAACAACAATTTGTTGGGTTGGATATTGTCTCCAGTGTACTCATTGATCCAGTTTTACGCAGAAGACAATCCTCTCGGCACCCTGGCTGTCATTTCTGCTGTGTTTATAGGAATTATCGGAGTCACCGGGGTAATGCGCTATGTACAGCAGTATATGGTGTATTGGTTGGGAAACCGTGTAATTCTCGATTTGCAGCGTGAATTGTTTTCTCACCTCACAAATTTCCATGCAGCATATTTTGCCCGGCAGCGCACCGGCTCGTTGGTGTCTTTGTTCACAGTCGATATCCGTGCGGTGGGCAATTCGGTATTTAAAGTATTCGGCCAGATTTTGTTGGATCCCTTTCTTTTGTTCTTCTATCTGCTCGGGCTATTTTCCATTCAATGGAAACTCACCCTTATATACGCTTTCATTTTTCCAGCCGTAATTTTTAGTATCCGTTATTTCGCCAAAAAAAACCGGTCGGCGGGGTTTGATGCGCAAACCATCACCGCGCAACTGGGTGGAGTGTTGCAGGAGCATTTTCAATCGATTCGAACGGTACAAGCTTATGGTATGAACGAGCATCAACAGCAAAAATTTTGGCATGAATCGATGGGGGTGTTCCGCGCGATGATGCGCATGTTGAAAGCCATGGCGATGTCATCACCCATCAATCAGTTCTTAGGGACGATTGGATTTTGCGTGGTACTAATGGTAGGGGCATATTTTATCTTCAATTCTTCCAATACGGCCAATGTCATGCAGCCTTCTGAATTTATTGTGTTCCTGGTCTTGCTGGCTTCTGTCTATCAACCCACCAAACGGTTGGAACGGGCCATACAGGAGGTCCAATTGGGATTGGCCGCGGCAGACCGGGTGTTTGCCGACCTGGACCGGGATGAAACTCTGCCGAAAGCCGAACATCCAATACAGTTTGAATCGTTCCAGGATGAAATCCGTTTTGAGAATGTATCATTTTCATACGAACCCGGCCAGCCGGTTTTGCATGGGGTTCAATTCACCGCCAAAAAAGGTGAGCAAATCGCTATTGTTGGGCCCAGCGGAGCGGGAAAAACAACGCTGGTCAATTTAATCCCTCGATTTTTTGATCCTTTGGAT
>CAZEZQ010000035.1:0-15446 GCA_964516245.1 uncultured bacterium
TTATACCCCTAACATCGGACATTTCCAATGGCGCTTGGAAAAAGAATACGGGCATGGCCATTTAGTGGATTGGGGAATCCATTGGATTGATAGTATCCGCATGGTTATGGGGATGACCACCCCCAAGTGGGTTCAAGCCGCAGGCGGTCTGTATCAATTGGATGGCAAAATTACCACACCCGACACGCTTTCAGTGCATTTTGAATTTGATCAATGCCCGGTGCACTGGCGGCACCGCCTTTGGGGTTCGGCTGAATATGACAGCGATATCACAAATGGCGTGTTTTACTATGGCGAGAAAGAAACTGTATTCGTTTCAGATCGCAAATGGGTTGTAATCCCCAAAGACAAAAATGCAGAACGAAAAGTGATGGAGCCAAAGAGCGATAAGAGCGCAGGAGTGTTGCACATGCAGGAATTCTTGCAGGCATGTCACGAGAAAAAGCAACCCTCTTGTACGGTTGAAGACGGTTTCGGCTCTACCGCAACGGTTCAATTGGGGATGATTGCTTATGAAACCCGCAAGACGATTGAATGGGATGAAGATAGCGAACAAATTCTGGGCAACCCCAGTGCGGCACGGTTATTGAAACGCGAATACCGCGAACCTTGGGAGCATCCCTATCAGGGGATTTAGTAGAATAGGTCTTTTGTTTGACCGATTAAGATTTTTAATTATGAAAATTATCTACGATGCCAATTTGGATATTGTACGCATACAATTGAATAATGAACGAATTTATGTAAGTGATGAGGTTAAACCAAGCATAATCTTGGATTTTGATCAAAATGGCAATGTTTTGGGGATGGAAATTTTGGATGCATCCAAACGGATTTCAAACCCAAAATCGATGGAGTATGCTATCGTATGAATATTAATGAAAGAACCAATGAGAGTGCTTCGATATTAGTTAGTATTGGAATGTTCTTGTTCCTGTACTCTTGTGCCAATATAGAAAAACAAAAACAACCTGAATATCAATCGCGCACGAATGTCTCCATCCAGGGAAAAGATTGGATGATCAATGGGCAAATCACCTACCCCAATTCGCCAACCCGTGGGCTATTGATGAACGTTCGGATGGTTAATGCTACTTTTGAGGATCAAAACAAACCGGAATTCGATGCCGAAGCCAATACCAAGAAGTTTATCCGTTGGCTGCCTGAATACCGAAAACTGGGTGTTAGCGCCATCACATTAAACCTGCAGGGGGGTATGCCGGGGTATGAAGGCGCAATCAATTCAGCCTTTCAAGAGGATGGCAACCTTCGTGCGGATTATATGAAGAGGATCAGATGGGTGATTCAAGCCTGCGACCAAATGGGTATGGTGGTGATTTTGGGGTGCTTTTATCAGCGGCAAGATCAAGTGCTTGAAGATGAAGATGCCGTTCGAAATGCGGTTGAAAACGCCGTTACATGGGTAAATGACAATGGCTTTGACAATGTGGTGATTGAAATTGCCAATGAGTTTATGCATGGTGGATTCGATCATGAGATCATCAGCAATCCAAAACGGCATTTGCAACTTATTCGCCTGGCCAAGAAAACCGCACCGAATTTACTCGTCTCGACAAGTGGGATGGGCAATGGGCGCTACCCAACCACAATCGCCCAGGAAGTCGATTATATTTTGATTCATTTTAATACCACACCTGTGGATGATATTCCAGAACGCATCCATGCTATGAAAGCCTACAACAAACCCATTGTATGCAATGAGGATGATAAGACCGGCGAAGAAGCAGTGCGGGCATTGAAACTTAGTGTCCGAAATGGGGCTTCTTGGGGGTATATGAACAGCGAAGTAAATCAGTATCAACCTTTAGAATTCCAGGGCTTTCGGGATGATCCCCTTATGTATGATCAACTCCGCCGGATGACGGTTGGTTCATGATTTTTCATTGTGATTCAGGGCAATCAATATAGTTTCCAATCCACCACTGATGTTTGTGGATGGGTGGGAGTTGTGGTGGGTTGAGCAACTGGCGTTTGAGTTGGATTGACTGCCGGGGTTGGACTCGCTGTAGGGGTGGCAGCCGAGCAGCCCACACATCAGCACATTTCGGGAGGGCGAGGCTCCCGCCTAGCCTTGGATGGTGAATCGAAAGTATTGGAAGAAACCGGCTCATCAGGAGATTCGCCCTCCCGTTCAATAATATTTCGCCTTTCCGCTCTATAAAAAGCGAACATCAAATCAAAGGGATTTCATTTTATTCGTTTGAATTTTCATTTTCCATAATTTTTGCAAGTTTGTCTTCCACACTGCTGGAACTTTTTTTGAGGGTTTTGTGGTATTCCTTCCTTCGCTGGCGGTATTCTTCTTCACTTAGTTCGGGGGTAGGCTCTTCTCCCTTTTGCATCTGGTCGAATATTTTTTCCAAAAAGGGGATACACCATCCACATCCCGTTCCCGCTCCGTAACATTCAGAAAGTTGTGTTGCTTTACGGATATTGTTGAATTTGATGTGCTTCATGATTTTTCCGAAAGATACGTGATAGCATAGGCAAATCTCCCGGTCATACAAGCGTTTTTCTTCTGACATAATCTCTCTATTGCAATTCTAATAATTATTTGAGATAATTCTTCTCATATAGGGTAGCAGTTGAGGCAAAATATTGATTCTTACGCGTGATTTGTGAGAGATTTTCCCTCAGAATTGATATAAGTGCAATATCATCAGCATTTGGGGCAGACACTGTGGTCTGCCCCTACATTTACAAAATTTCAAATATTTTTGGTAAGTATTATGTAAACAGAGACTTGACTTTCAAGATAAAGCAAAGAATGGGTGAACCATGACTTCTTTACTATCCGCCTGGCCCCGCGTGTTTAACAATCCTATCATTCTTTGGGATTTTTTGGTCTCGTTGCGCAAGAAAAGTTCGTTCTTTATGTTGTTTGCCTTTTTGGTGTTGGGTTCACTCGGTTTTATTTCGATTTGGAGCACAATCTCCAATTATCAATATTATGCTAGCAGTATAGATCCTTATGAACTTCGCCGCTTGTTGTTTTACAATTATATCGGCCAATTGGGGTTCATTGCTTGTATTTTGGTAGCCTTTTTGTGTTCTATCGCGATCAATCGAGAAGTCCAGTGGAAATCGTGGGAGATTTTGCGGACCTCGCCCATGAATTTGTCCAGCATATTAGTGGGGAAATTCACAGCCATTATCGGATTTATTGTACTCATTATGGTATCGCTTTTTCCAACCTACTCATTGGGATTGGTTATGGGGGCGCTCTCACCAACAGAAATACAAATCAGTATGTATACCACATTAGAAAATATCGTTCTCATCGGCATCTTTGGCCTCTATGCTTCATCCCGTTGGGAGAAGCCGGTACGAGCAATTTCGTTTACGTTGTTCTTCTCGTTCTTTTATTTCTTGATCCTTCCATACATATTCTTACTATCTGCTTATGCCCGTTTTCTGTATGTGATTTCATCCTCATCGATTTATTATTCTTACATCCAAGGTTCTTCAACCATTTCTGGGCCGTTTTCAAACTATTTATTTTCTTTTCCCATCACATTTATATTGCATATTCTCATAACTGTCTTGGTTGCCGGATGTTTTCTCAGAGCCTGTATTCGTAACCTCCATTTTCTAAACGAATATCAACACCTCAAAGGAGATTACAAAGAGCGAAGAAATAACCGGCGGAAACACAAAGACACGTATGATAAAGCTTTTGTCAATCGCTCCATTCTGGGATTGAATTTGCCAATTTTGTTGCGGGAATACTACGATATTTTTGGAAAGTCGTCCTTCAAACTGTATCGGGAGATATTTGCATTTCTGTTGATAGGCTCGATGTTCCTTATACCCTTTTTGTTCTTTTACAACAGTTGGAGCAGCGCTTTTGAAAATATTCACATGACAGCACCATATTTTATGATGTTGTCCCCCCTTTTAATTGTGCCTTATGCGGTCAGTTCGTTCCGTTCTGAAAAAGACCAAAACACTTGGGATCTGCTTATCTCCAGCCCATTGCCCGCAGTGAAAATCATGAGGCAAAAACTGTTTGCGGGTATTCTGTTGTTTCTCTTCCGTTTTTGGATGTTAATTCTCCCCTGGGTGGTTTTGATTTCATACTCGCCATACACCATGCCGTATCAGAAAAGCATCATGTGGGTTACTGTAATGTTAATCCATGCATGCGCTTTTTTGTTTCTTTCCGTTGGAATGTTGGTCTCAATCAAGAGCAGAAAGACCACCACTGCTTTTGTGGTAGGGTTTTTGATTGCTTTTTTGTTTTTGCTGGCACCTTCTTATACCAGAGGATATGTTTCGAGCAATGATCCCAATGAATTATTTTTCTTTTCCCCATTTCTGCTTTTAATCTATGGCATAACGGGCGGCAACGAAGCGGGAAAAATGTCCGAAATAAATGTGTATGCAAAATATCAAGTGCTTTGGATGACGGTATTGAGCGTGTTTTTACTGCTCGATGTGTTACGGCATATTCGTTTGGCTCAAAACTGGGGGTGGGAGGGTATTCGAAATTCCATTTTTCGCAGCCATAAAAAAGCCTCCGCCGAATGACGAAGGCTTTTTGTTACATGAAATTTTGAATAACTTATTGCCGGCGTACGATGTCACCATCACTTACCACACCATTCGATGCATCATAAGGAACACCGCGGGTCGAGCCGGGATTGCTTCCCAAACCAATCGCTTTGTCGGGACCTATACTGATTAAAGCGAATTCTCCTTCACCCAAAGGTTTGATTCCCATACTTTCACCAAAGGAATTGCCTGGCTGATAGAGGTGAATCCCATGATCATTACCGCCGCCCATCGGATCATTATCAAAATAAATATATGTTTTGCCGCGTTCGTCAGCTCCAAAGCCAATATCCAAGTCTCCTCCAACACTCTCTTGAAATGGATCGCGAGGAAGAGAACTTAAATAAGATACTGGTGTAGTTAATGGAACGTACACATTTTCCAATGTGCTTGATGGGGGTTGTTCTCCAACTTTTCCGAACTGGTTTTCCCACCGATCTACAGCCCATTGGTTATCGTCATCCCAGAAATCTAAAAGCATTACACCCTTGTCGAACATAAACATTTGGATGGCTGTCGCAGTAGCCCGCATATCGGCTTGGGTACGGGCAACCTTGGCTTTCATCTGCGCATTCAAAAAATTAGGGACAGCAATGGCGGCCAAGATGCCAATTATGGCTACCACAATAAGTAACTCAATCAGTGTAAAACCTTTTGACTTTGTCATAAAATCATCCTCCCAATAGAATGGAATTATTCGATTCAAAACATTATGATTATTTTTCTTGTTTGAATGATTTGATTCGCTCATTTATATTATCGCATGAATTTCGATAAAAAACAATACAAGTCATTAGCATACAAAAAAAGCCTTCACCATTGGTGAAGGCTTTCTCGATCAGATTCTATTATTATTTATTGCCGGCGTACGATGTCACCATCACTTACCACACCATTTGATGCGTCATAGGGAACACCGCGTGTGTCACCAGGTGAACTCCCTAAACCGATAGCACCATCTGGACCAATGCTAATTAATGCAAATTCGCCTTTGCTTAGAGGAGATATTCCTAGTTGTTGACCTATGGAATTTCCTGATTGGTAAAGGGTGATACCATGATTGTCTCCACTTCCTTTCGGATCATTATCGAAATAAATATAGGTTTTTCCACGTTCATCAGCTCCAAAACCGATGTCTTTATCACCACCGGCACTTTCTTGAAATGGGTCTTGAGGCAATGAACTTAAATAGGAGATAGGTGTTGTAAGCGGAATATATGGATCTTCCAAGGTTTTATATGGTGGTTGAGGGCCCACCCTTCCGAATTGGTTTTCCCAGCGATCAACTGCCCACTCGTTATTGTCGTCCCAAAAATCGAGCAGCATTACGCCTTTGTCAAACATAAACATCTGAATCGCCGTGGCGGTGGCCCGCATATCGGCTTGGGTTCGGGCGATCTTGGCTTTCATCTGCGCATTCAAAAAGTTGGGGACAGCGATGGCGGCCAAGATTCCGATGATGGCTACAACAATTAACAACTCGATGAGAGTAAAACCAAACGACCTGTGTTTCATATAAATTGAACTCCTTCTAGGGTGAAATTGTACTTGATATACTAATATATCATTTTAAATTGTAATTGCCCAAAAATTTGTGTGAATTGTTATATAGAAGCAAAAGGGGTATAAAACATATTTTATTGAGATATGAATGATACTAATTTTGTTTTCACATGCAAAAAGAATCGTAATTGGTCAGTTATATGAAGTGAATTCTAAAAAATCTCAAAAGTCTTTTTATTCCTACCCCAATGAAATGGTGGAGGTTAGGAGGGGGGTAAGAGATTCACTTTCTGGCTTACATTCAACCCTCCCCTAACCCCTCTCGCCACGGCGCGCACGCCCAATCTTGGGAGGGGAATTACTTCAATACACTGACCTATTACAAAGAATCTATTTATCGTATGACTTTCTAGGGAAAGAATCCAAAGTCCGGTAATGGTTAAAATTCAGCCGAAAGGCAAGAGGAACAGCCACAGGATTAATGCGAGGATAAGAATCAATATTCCAACAACGATTTGGGCTATTTTGGGGAGTATACGTAACATGAACAATTCATGCGGATATTCGAAACTATTCAAGAACCAAACGTCCAAATATCACCCGCGCTATTCAGCCCATTGGATGAAGCATAACGGTCAGTACTCACATCAGTGGTATTGAAAATGTTGTAATTGTCATAACGCTTGTTGGGGCCAATACTGCGCAAACCCCAACGCAACCCTTTTTCATACTCAGGTTTGCCAAAGTTTGTACCCCCTGATGCCTTGCCCGTTTCGTAAATAATTTTGAGATTGTAATAGGCCATTTTTGTGTGTTTCAATCCATCCGGCAAACCAAAACTTTCCTTGGTGCCTTGAAACACATCAATGGGGTATTCAGACATATATGCTACTGGCGTAGTAAGTTGGGGGACGCCTTTTCGCGCAAATTCGGGGAAGGTAAGAAAATCGGGGAATGCATTGTTGTCGATGTTGTACATGCCGAGGGCAATGCCGATATTTCGTTGATCTGATTGCACCCGCGCAATTTTCGATCTTACCTGAGCATTGAGAAAATTGGGGACAGCGATAGCAGCCAGGATGCCGATAATGGCTACAACTATTAGAAGTTCTATAAGTGTGAATCCATTTGTATTCATAATTGGTTTAGAATGTTTCTGAATGCAATGCATGTAGTATATCATTCATTTTAACCCCCTCCTAACCTCCCCCATTTCATTGGGGGAGGGATAGAAAAGCATAATCTTGTTTTCAGAATTTCAAATATCTTTGGTTAGTGTCAAATGCAATTTAAAGAATTGTTAAAATCAAAGTATTGTACTATATTTTCTATAAAATGAAAATATTTAAGTTTGTAATTGCTGATTTGGTATTTTTATGAACAATTTCCATATTCGATTTGGGGTTATAGCATATATTCTTGTGATCGCATCGCTTTCCTATTCAGGTGTTGTCATTAATGAAATTTATTACGACCCTGATATCCGAACCGAACTTGTTTCGTTTATTGAACTCTACAATACAGGGCCTGAGGATATTGATATATCCAGTTGGATGATTAGTGACGGTGTAGAGTTTCAAGTTCCCCCTAACGTTACGCTTTCTGCAAATGATTATATTGTGATTGGGCAGAACCCTCAACATATTGAAGATAAGTATGATGTTTTAATGTCTAAGATATGTGGTCCTTTCCAAGGAAGATTGTCAAATGATGGTGAAACTATTGAACTCAGCACTCCTAATGGTCAAGTTATAGATGAAGTTGAATATTTATTGGGCTTCCCCTGGCCGACTGTGGGTGATCCCATCCCTGAAAATCGTCCTGGAACCAGCCATTCGATACAATTGGTGAATCCCGATTTGGATAATAATTTGGCGGGCAGTTGGCGTTCTGGTTCGCCAACGCCTGGTGAAAGGAATTTTGTATTTGCAGAAAATATTCCACCACACATTCGGCAAGTGAACCACACCCCCAAGCAGCCTGCTTCCAGTCAACCGGTTCGAATCACCGCTAAAGTGACTGATCCAGATGGTATTGGCCAAGTTGAATTGCACTATCAGATAGTTGAGCCGGGGAGTTATATCGCGCTCGATGATTCAGAATATGAAACCGAATGGGAATCGATTGCAATGCTGGATGATGGTTCCCATGGGGATGAAATCGCGGGTGATTTTATTTATACCGCAATCATGCCCGAATCGGTTCAAACGCATCGAAATCTTGTGCGCTATCGCCTCACAGTCTCAGATTTGTTGGGCAATTCCATACGGGTTCCCTACTCAGATGATCCTCAACCGAACTTTGCGTATTTTGTGTATGATGGTGTTCCATCTTGGAGGGGGGCAGTTAATCCTGGAGAAACCGAACCGGTTACGTATAGCTCTGAGACGCTTAGTTCTATCCCAGTCTATCATCTTATTTCCAGCAAAAATGAAGTGGAGCGCGCTACTTGGCTTGATCAACGAACGAGCAATGATTACCCCTACATTGGCACATTGGTGTATGACGGTGTTGTCTACGACCACATCAGAATTCGAGCCCGGGGCGGTGTTTGGCGGTATGCAATGGGAAAAAACATGTGGAAATTCAACATGAATCGAGGGCATCGTTTTCAGGCACGCGACAATTATGGACGTGAATATGATGTGAAGTGGGACAAAGTTAACCTGGGAGCCAATATCCAACAGAGGAATTACTTGCACCGCGGCGAGCAGGGGATGTTTGAATCGGTAGGATTTGATTTGTTCAACAAAGTGGGAGTTGCTGCATCCAATACCAATTTCGTACACTTGAGAATAATCGATGAAAAGCACGAAGACGGGCGATTCAACGATGCCCACCCCCCCATGACTCAAAGAGGGACACAATACGATGGTGATTTTTGGGGGCTTTATTTGGCCACCGAACAAGTGGATGGCCGGTTTTTGGACGAACACGGTTTGCCCGAGGGGAATTTGTATAAGATTGAAAATTTTGATGGCGATATCAAGAATCAAAATCCATATGGTGTATCAGATGGTTCTGATCTGCGAAGATTTACCTTTCGACAAAGAAACGCTTCTGAAGATTGGTGGCGAGAGAATGTGAACTTGCTTCATTATTTCAGCTATCGCAGCATCGTCGAATGCATTCATCATTACGATATTGCTAATGGGAAGAATTATTACTTTTATTACAATCCAGAAACAGAGAAATGGATTTATGTCCCTTGGGATTTGGATTTAACCTGGGCTAACAACATGTTTGGCTCGGGGGAGGATCAATTTATGCAAAATGATATTTTGGAGCACGATGAGATTGATCTTGAATATCAAAACCGGATGCGTGAAATTCGCGACCTCCTCTACAATCCCGACCAAACCTGGCAATTAATCGATGAATATGCTTCTTTTATTTACGATCCCAATGGAGAATCGTTTGTGGATGCCGACCGGGCGATGTGGGATTATCATTGGGTGATGAGCGGACAAGCAGGCCGCCAGGGATATCGCAACAGGCTTGATAAAAATAAATCGGGACAGGGAGAATTTTACCAGAAAGCACCCAGCAAAGATTTTCGCGGTATGCTCAAGATTATGAAAGAGTATGTGGTATCGAGGGGTGAATGGATCGACCGCACGATCTTGAACAACGATCGGAATGTGCCTGATACGCCTACCGTAACCCCATTAACAGAAGATTTTCGGATTGATGATTTACGATTCGAAACCAGTGATTTTCGTGATCCCAATGGAAATGATACTTTTGCCGCGATGAAATGGCGAATCGCCGAAGTCGAACCATTTGCTGAACAGTGGAACTCCTTTGTGAATCCCACTGCTTCTTTTGTAAGATCATTTGATCGTTTGCAAGAACCATTAAAATATGAGATTCACGCAGTTTGGGAATCAGAAGAATTTGCAACATTTGAAAAGCAGATAACGATTCCACCAAAAAATTTGATTCCAAACCACAAGTATCGAGTGCGAGTAAAAATGAAAGATGAGGAGGGGCATTGGAGTCATTGGTCGGCTCCCATTCAATTCAAGGCGCAGCCGCCGGATGCGGAATTGCTTGTACGAGAAAATCTGCAAATTACTGAAATGATGTATAATCCAGTGGAGGGCAGCCAATTTGAGTATATCGAACTGCACAATGCCCACCCATCATTGCCCATTTCTTTGGATGGGTATGCGTTTACCGATGGAATCAGTTATATTTTTCCTGAAGGTATGCATATCGAGCCGAATGGATATTTGCTTCTCACCCATGCTGTTTCACCTAGTGAAATTACCACTTTTCGACAATTTTATGGGTTGGATGATACTATACCTATTATTGGCCCGTACGATGGCAATCTTAACAATGCAGGGGAACAGGTGACATTGAGTGTTTCAGCACAAGGGGAAGCTCTGATCGATTTTGAATACAGCGATGACCGAGGATGGCCCATAGCGGCAGATGGGGCAGGGCATTCTCTTGTGCCGATTGATAGCGCCATGATTGCTGAAATAAATGGTTCATTGGATTATGGCGGCAATTGGCGGACTAGTGCGTTTATCGGCGGCTCACCTGGAGAGTTAGATCCTGATTCGATACAAGGAATCTTGATCAACGAACTGGCGGCTGTGACCCAAAATGGCAGCGACTGGATTGAATTATACAATCCTACATCCAATACCATTCATTTGGGGAGTTGGTATTTAAGTGATGATGATGAAATTTTGAACCAATGGCCTATACCATCGTTAGATATATCTCCTGGTGGTTTTGTAAGTTTCGATGCAGATACAGGTTTCAATATGGGGGACAGCGGTTTTGGATTTAATAAAAATGGCGAAGAAGTCTATTTGTCTTATTTGCCCGGTTCTAATGGGATTGGCCGCGTAGCTGATGCTGTTGCATATGAAGCACAGGAAACCGGTTTGACGTGGGGGCGACATGAGGATGGCGGCCAATATTGGCATGCTATGTCTCCTACAAAACAGCAATCAAATCAAACTGGATTGACTGAGATTGTTATAGATGAATTAATGTATCACCCCAGAGACAATGATGACATGCTGGATGATTCTTTAGGTGAATATATCGAGTTGTATAATCCCACATCAAATACGGTAAATCTGGGGACACATCTTGGGCCGTGGCAAATTGGCAATGGTGTTGATTATGTGTTCGAACAAGGTATTTCAATCAATCCAGACGAGCGGATTTTGTTGGTTTCATTTGATCCGAACGATCAGTTTCAAAGAGAAGCATTTTTTGATTTGTACGATATTGAAGATATCAATGAACACATGTATGGACCTTATATGGGAAATATATCCAACCGTGGTGAGCGTATCGCCATAGAAAAACTTCTGGATATTGATCCAAGCGATGGCTCACTCGCCTGGGGGATTGTAGATGAAGTGATTTATTTCGACCGCCATCCCTGGACTCTTGAAGCCGATGGCACAGGGAAGTCGTTACAACGCGTATCCCAGAAACGCTCTGGCAACGACCCTCTTAATTGGAAAGCCGGTATCCCAACACCAGGGATGAAAAGCAGTGTTGATACGCCAGTTTCAAATTGGATGGTGTATTAGGTTCTTGCTTGTGAATTTGTGATAATTTGTTTCTCATTATTTAATGAAGGTAAAGGAGAGTTCATTTAACCCTTAACCCAATGTCATTAACTTGAGATTAAATTATAAAATTTAGTTTGTTGAAATTTGCCTAAACAAGAGCCCGGCTTGGCGGGAGCCTCGCCCTATCAGAATTGATATTAAGTGCAATATTATCCCTTTTCGGGGCAGACACTGGGGACAGTCAGAGCTGAATACAGTTTAAATAAATGCAAAGGGTAATCTATTTAACCCCCTCCTAACCTCCCCCATTTCATTGGGGGAGGAATAGAAAAGCCCAATTCACGTTTCAGATAATTTCAAATAAATTTGGTTCGTATTGTTCTGAAATTTTTCTCCATCATCAAATGTACGGGATTAGGTTTCGGCAAGCAGTTTTGCCGCTTCTACAGCGGCGTAGGTGAGAATGCCGTCAGCGCCAGCACGTTTGAATGACACCAGACTTTCCAGAATGACGGCATCATTCTCCAGCCAGCCGTTTTGGGCGGCGGCTTTAAGCATGGCGTATTCACCACTGACTTGATAGACGAATGTCGGCATTCCGAAGGTTTCTTTCACACGCCAAACGATATCCAAATAGGGCATGCCGGGTTTTACCATCACCATATCGGCTCCTTCAGCAATGTCCAATGTTACTTCGCGAAGGGCCTCATCGCCATTGGCCGGGTCCATCTGATAACTATCTTTGCTGCCGCTTTTTAGAGACCCTTTCGAACCGATGGCGTCGCGAAACGGTCCATAGAATTTAGAACTATATTTGGCAGCGTACGATAGAATTTGAACATTGGTATACCCTTCATTGTCTAGCGCTTTGCGTACCGCGCCAATGCGTCCATCCATCATGTCGGAGGGAGCGATGATGTCGCATCCCGCTATGGCTTGTACAATGGCTTGTTTGCATAGCACCATCACGGTGTCATCATTCAAAATTTCGCCATCGTTCATCAGTCCATCCTGCCCATGTGAGGTGTAAGGGTCTAAAGCCACATCAGCAATCACGCCAAGATCGGGATGCGCTTGTTTGACGGCAGAAATCGTGCGGCAAACCAAATTATCTGGATTGTAGGCTTCTTCGGCCATCTCGGTTTTTTTCTCTGGTGGCACCATTGGGAAAATTGCTATGGCCGGTATCCCTAATTTTTTTGCTTCTCCTGCCGCCTGGATCAATTCATCGATGGAATAGCGGAAAATGCCTGGCAGAGACTCGATGGGGGTTTTCAGATTTTCCCCTTCCTGCACGAAAACAGGCCAAATGAAATCTTCAGGCCGCAAATGATGTTCACGAACCAACCGCCGGCACCATTCGGTCAGACGATTGCGGCGCAATCGGGTGGTGGGATAATTGGCGTTGTAACTGTAAGTCATGGATTCTCACCGGTGTTTTTGTTTTTTATCAAATCATATCTTCTTTAATCATTGTTCCAAAAGGGATATGCATGATAAATTGGATAATTGGAATACACATATTTTCAACTCAAAGGAACCTGATTAAGATAGTTGTGATGATATTCGAATGAGAAAGGGAAAAAGTAACGATGAGTAAAAATTTAACTGTCATTGCCCATATCACCGCCAAACCGGGGAAAGAAGAAGAATTGAAAAAAACCTTATTGGGTTTAATTGAACCTACCCGAACCCAAGACGAAGGGTGTATCAATTACGATTTGCATCAAAATACCGAGAATCCCAGTCACTTTATCTTTCATGAAAATTGGACCAACCGAAACGCGTTGGAAACCCATTTGCAAAAACCCCACCTACAGGAATTTATTGGAAAAGCGGATGAATTATTGTCGGAACCCCCTCAGATTTTCACATGTGAAATGATTTCTGAACCCCAATAAGTTTAATATAGGTTTTTGAATTTGCAACTGGATATATACTCCACTGTTTCTTTTCCACTTAAAACATGATAGGGTTTCAACTATTCTTGGTGCTTGTATGACGATCCGGCAAAAAGTAAAATCCAGCATTTTGATGTACCATATCTTGGAGCGCAGGCGTCCCGCCTGCTCTATATATAGTTGCAGGCGAGGACGCCTGCGCTATATATAGTTGCAGGCGAGGACGCCTGCGCTCCAAAAAAGACTTTTTGCCGAATCGTCTTGTATAAATCGATTTTAGTAGGGAGGGTGTATCTTGAGCCAATCACTCGCTGCGTTTATCTCTGTCATTCCGGTTTTAACAATTTGTGTGCTTCTCGTTGGTTTGCGCTGGCCCGCGTGGAGGGCCATGTTGATTGCCTATTTGGTCATGCTTCCGATTGGGTTTGTCTTTTGGGGGATGTCATTCCCAACATTGTCGGCAGCCAGCGTTCGCGGGTTGGTCATTGCAGTAAATATCTTGTTGATTATTTTCGGCGCGATTTTGATGCTTGAATTGCTCAAAGTGAGTGGAGCGATCGTTTCAATCCGCAAGGGGTTTACTGAAATCTCACCGGACCGACGGGTGCAAGTGATTATCATCGCCTGGTGCTTCGGCGCCTTTATCGAGGGTGTAGCGGGTTTCGGTACACCGGCTGCCGTGTGTGGCCCGATTTTGCTGGCACTGGGGTTTCCTGCCATGGCTGCCGCTACATGCTCCTTGATTATTCAAAGCACTCCCGTTTCATTCGGCGCAACAGGAACTCCGATCTTATTGGGGGTGGCAACCGGGCTTTCTGAATCTCCTGAAGTGGAGAGTTTTTTGGCGGATGGCAATATTGCTTTTATTGATTATCTGTATGAAATCGCTGCGAAAGTGGGTTTTCTGCATGGGACTGTCGGTGTATTGATCCCTCTAATAGTATGCGCATTGCTCACACGATTTTATGGCAAAAATAAGTCATTCAAAGAAGGGCTGCAAGCTTGGCCGTTCGCTATATTGGGTGGATTAAGTTTCACGGTTCCCTATACACTAATGGCGATTTTTATGGGTCCGGAGTTCCCCTCCATCACAGGGGGATTGATAGGTATAGCCATCTTAACCTTCTGTGCACGGAAAAAGATACTTACACCGAAAGAGACTTGGGATTTTGCTCCCCGTGAAGAACAACCTGAAGAATGGTGGGGAGATTTGGAGGTACAAGCCGAAGATCATAACAACCCACCCGCCGCATGGAGGGCATGGTTTTGTTATGCATTGATTGCTTTCTTGCTGATTTTAACCCGGCTTGAAGAATTGCCGTTTAAAGAATTGCTGCAAGCAGATGCGGTTACGTTATCCGCGGCGAATTTGTTTGGGACTGAGATTGGCGCTTCCAGTCAGCCGCTTTATCTCCCCTTTTTTGTGTTCTTGCTGGTTTCGATTTTTGCCGCTTTGTTTCTGCAAAAGGGAACGATCAATATCTCAATGGCAATTAATCATTACAAAACGGCGGTATATGAATCTTTTTTTGTAGTGATAAAGGCAGGAATGGCTCTCATTTTTGCCGTACCCATGGTACAAGTGTTCATCAACAGCGCTTATAACACACAGGGGCTTGATTCGATGCCCATAACCCTTGCCGAGGCCACCGTCAATATTGGTGGAAATGCATGGCCGTTCTTTTCACCCTGGATTGGGGCGCTAGGGGCTTTTATTGCGGGAAGCAACACCATCAGCAATATGACTTTTTCGCTTTTCCAATGGGGAGCCGCTGTACGGCTTGGTTTTGACGGGGCATGGATAGTAGCCGAACAGGCGGTAGGCGGCGCGGCCGGGAATATGATTTGTGTCCACAATGTGGTAGCAGCAGCGGCGGTTGTGGGTTTGGTTGGAAAAGAAGGTGATTTGATACGTATT
>CAZEZQ010000036.1:0-14877 GCA_964516245.1 uncultured bacterium
TTCCTGAAAATATCACGACCCGCGCCACGTTCGATGGAATGATTCTTTGATTGTAATTTCTACACAAACCCCTGCAGATTCTCTTGTTCTTGTGGTACATGCTTATATTTGTCGCAAAAGCAGGCTGTGGATTGAACGTCCCGCGATGCCGATCTATCATGGCAACAGGAGGTTGAATCCTATGGACCTGCAGATTGTACTCGAACCAAGCGACGAGGGCGGTTTCACAGCGTTCGTCCCAGCGTTGCCGGGCTGTATCAGCGAAGGCGACACCAAAGACCAGGCCCTCGCCAACATTCGCGAGGCCATCGAACTGTACCTGGAGCCAGTCGAGGACGATCAGGCTCTGCGACCAGAATCCGAAGTCGTACAGATTGCCGTATGACGAAAGTCCCCAGCGTCAACTACGACGCTGTAGTCAAGGCGCTGAAACGCGACGGGTGGGTGGTCGTGCGCCAGCGCGGAAGCCACATCCGACTTCAGAAACACCTCCACGACGAAACGCTGAAGCTTACGGTTCCTCGCCACAAGCCGATCAAGCGCTCTACGCTCGCCCACATCCTCAAGCAGGCACGGCTGTCCGTTGATGAGTTCAAGAGACTTCTTTGAAATGCTGAAACGCCAAGCGTTTCTAACAACAACATGTAGCAGACGGCGCTCCGCGCCGCCCCTGATGCGGGGCGTTGGGCATCTTACCTGAGCGTGTTTGAGTAGAGAAACGAAGGCTAGTAAAATCCTAGTCGGAGATTAAAGTTATGGAACCTAGAATATTACGCGCCCATTTTGACGGGAATCAGATTCTGCTCGATGACCCTATTGAGCTTGAACCAAATACCGACTTACTTGTTACCGTACTGCCAAAATCCTCGGATAAGGAGCGCGACAATTGGGCAGCGCTTTCACTGGAACATCTCGCCCAGGCCTATGGCGATGACGAGCCGGAGTATTCCTTGGACTTAATTAAAGAGGCGAACCCCGAGTATGAAGGAAGGTGATGTCGTTATTGTGCCCATGCCGCAGGCGGATGGAAGGATAAAAGGTCGGCCCGCTATCATATTGCGGGAGATGCCGCCTTTCAGAGATGTACTCATCTGCGGCGTAAGCACACTGCTACGGCAAGCGGTATAAGGACTTTGACGAAATGATTTCGCCGAACGAGGCGGACTTCGCCGCAAGTGGATTAAAGGAAGAATCTTTGATCAGGCTAGGATTCCTGGCTATTATCCCACGCAGCAAAATCGTTGGCTCAATTGGCAACATATCCTCCGAGCGACATAAACGGTTGCTACAAAGACTGAGTGATTATCTTGTGAAATAAGACGCCCAACAATCCGTTGCAGCGGAGGCCGCGAAGCAAATCCCATATCGTTCTTTCAATGACGTTCGATGCTCCGCTAAACGGCAGCGTTCAGAATTGGTTTGTATCAATATCCGAGCTAATTTTTTCATACAACAATAGTTTTCCATTTTAGATGTTAATAAATTGTCAAGTTGCCCGGTCGGCCGTCGCGATCGGCAATTCTAGATCATCCTTGCTGCTGGGTCATAATATGCTATTTCATCTTGGGGGTGCGTTGACTATGATCGCAGAAGCCAACTTGCTTGCTTTTGCATTTATGTTCCATAAGCGATTGTCAGAGTTCCCGGATTGGGGCGAAGCATACTCCAAACATCGACAGTGCATAAGTGAACGCCTGTCTAAAAATGAGAAGGAGCCACGAAACGCTGAACAAGACGCTCCAGCCACGCTTGACAGCACCCGCCCTTCGCTACCGCTCCGGTTGGTCGCCGTCAAGCGTGGCTGAGCTAAACGTTATGTTTCAAGGGAGCTGTTATGCAGCTAGTCGAGTCCGTGAATGAAGCACAGATAAATGCCCAAGCCTTTGCTGGTGTAGGAGAAGCAGCGCCGTCTATCGCCTATCAACATTTCAATCGGTTCTTTCATTGGTACTACTTTCCAACCATTGATGTATTCGCTCCGAGTAAGTTCATTGGTTATAAGAACACCAATCTGGATAACTACGCTGGCAAAGGCACAGGCACTGATACTCAGCTTGTCCTTTCACGCTGGTTTATCAAGGTTCCTGCGTTGGAAGCGAAATATCATCAGCTACGAGAAAAGCTAGATGCGTTTGCCTTGAGTATTGGCAAACGTATCAGCGCAAAGACCTTCGACGGAACTGGCGGCATATACTTACTTTCAGAGGAGTTCGCTGGTTCGGAATTCCCAGATGAAGTTCCAGAAACTGAATTGAAGGAAGGGACATCCAAGCGGGTTACTGTAAATGCCTACGAGGGCAACTTAAAGGCAAGAGCGGAATGCATCGAGCACTATGGAGCAAAATGCTGTGTCTGCGACTTTGACTTCGAGAAAGTTTATGGTAAAGAGCTAGGGGCAGGGTTTATTCACGTTCACCACCTAGTAGAGATTTCTATCATTGGTGAAGAGTATGAAGTCAATCCAATCAAGGATCTTCGCCCAGTTTGCCCTAACTGTCACTCTATGTTGCATAGGCGGAGACCGGCACTACTTCCTGAACAGCTTCGGGTGTTGATGAATGTGGAAACATAACAATAAAATGTAGCCGACCTCCTTCGTTGGCGGCTGATTTGAAGAGGTTGGGAACAATAAGGAGGAAGCAAAATGGTAAATATAGGAAGCAACAAATTTGAGAACGTCGCGTTCCCGCTGGCCTTCGAAAACAGATAATTCATGTTGGAATCTTCAGGGGGTACGGACGTATGGACAGTTTTTACCGTTAAGGATGGAGAGCCGATTATTGAGATATTAAAGAACAATCCGCAAGACAATGATCTGTCCAATGCTGAAACCAACCCTACAGGCATTGTCACGGTTTCTGAACCAACAACGGGGGCGTTTCTTTACAAACTTCGTCCAGGCAATAAAAACAGCTCAATATTTGGCCGCATAAACGGAGAAGAAACTGAAATAAAGATAACCGACAAAGAGATACGCGTTGGCACCAAAACATTTCAAAACAACCTGGTCTCTGGTTTTGCGGTTGGTATCATCGTTAATAGTAATGGCAAATTAGGCATGGGGGCGGGATTACCTCCTAAATTACAGAGCCTGTTTCGCGCATAACCATCGCATGCACTCGGACAGCAAAAAGCGCCGTTCCTCGTAGCTCTGCTTTTTGCTGCCGGTGATGCGAGCCGTCCGTGCTTGGTTTGAGGAATTCGATGCGGCGATTTGGGATAAACAATTTGAAGAAGATGTAAAATCTGGAAAATTAGATGAACTTGCAGAGTCAGCAATAAAAGATTTCAAAAGAGGCAAGTTCAAAGAAATATGAAGCATTTCACAACACCATCATTTTGGGAATGCTATGACAAATTACCAGCAGAAATAATAGAGCTCGCTGACAAGAAACATGAGTTAAATCCAAAACATCCCTCTTTGCACTTCAAAAAAGTTGAAAGGTTTTGGTCTGTGAGGGTGGGCAATTTATAGCGGGTGGTAGCCGTCGAGGTAGAGATTGGGTTGTTGTGGTTTTGGATAGGTACTCATGCCGAATATGATAAGTTGTTGCAATGACGCAAGCCCTACCAAGAAGCATCGAGCAGACGCAGTGGAACAGCGGTGAGTTTCCTGAAAATATCACGACCCGCGCCACGTTCGATGGAATGATTCTTTGATTGTAGTTTTTTTTTTACAAACAAAAAATTTCCATTTTCGATGATATTTGTAATAAACAACGGTTGGAATTTGAAGAAAATTAATTGATGATGGGCAGTGTGGGTCAGAAAAACGCAACCCATCCGGGTAGGGAGTACCCGTGTGACCATGGATACGGTGATTGCTGCGTTTCAGGATGGAGCCACAGCGTAAGAAATTATCCATCAATATCCGACTTTACAATTGGCGGATGTGTATCAAGTGATTGGGTATTATTTGCATCACAAAGATGAGATGGTTCGATATCTGCAAGACCGTCAAGAAAAATATGACGCCCTTCGCAGTGAGATCGAATCGCAATCGAATCAAACCTGCCTGCGAAAGCGGCTTGTGTCGCGTATGAAAACAAGTAAGTGCCAAATATCTTTCGATTGATTACAGTGGGAATTTAGACTAGCTAATTTTTTCCAATTTTTCTGTAATCCACTGATTCAAACTCTTGTTCTCCTGTCGAGCGCGCAGATAGACATCCCGATGCAAGGTTGGTGGCAACCGTAGCATCAGACGGCCGGAAAAAGGTTTATCCGGCTCTTCGGAACGTTCCTGGCAGAATTCCAGATAATCGTCTATGGAATCGCGAAAGGCCTGTTCCAGCTCTTCAACGCTTTTGCCCTGGAAGGTGATGACATCTCGCAAGTCAAGCACCTCACCATGGAACATCCCGGCAGTGTCGTCAAACTCGACATGTCCTGTATATCCTTTATATTTCAACATGTATCGTCTCCTTCCGGTTCGATACCCGCTTCTGTAAGAAAACGCCTCATTGACTTTAACGCCCCCTTATCTATCACTTTTTGTGGATGGGGGCGATGAAACACCGCTCGTATCCCGTTTAAATGAATGCGTACCCGCGAACCGCGGCCTTCATGCAATTCAGAACCAAGCGCAACAAGCAACTTCTCGATATCCTTCCAAGCTATATCGGAGTGTACCGGGTCCTCAAAAATGGATTGAAGTGTTTTCCGGTGTTTTTTGTTCAATTTCATAGTGTCATGGTACGACACTATAAGTCAGGTGGCAACTCCAATCTGGTTCTTGCCTGTTCCGACAAGATATAGGATGATATTATAATCATTGGGTGACCTGAGCAGGGGATCGTGATGGTCTTGGGAAACAAATTGGTGCTGTGATGCGCAAAACCGAGACAGTGCGGACGAATTACTCATCTACCCTTACGCTTCGGATGAAGCTGAATTATGGGTGCTCACTGCAAAGGAACCCGCCGGTTTGCTCTGATGTAAATCGAACGTCATCTCCAGCTGGCTTCCGTCGCTGACCTTCAACGTTTGAGGAGAGAGGGCGTCATGCCCACGATTGATCAGAAAGGGCCGTACAAGTTTTATTTCTATTCAGCCTAGGGAAGAGAGCCGCCGCACGTTCATGTTCGCCGCGAGCGCTCGACAGCCAAGTTTTGGCTCGGAACCGTTCGCTTGGCTCGCTCTCGGCGGTTCAGCGACCAAGAGTTGCGCATCATTCAAAAAATAGTTGAAGAAAACAGAGAAAGGATGCTTCATGCTTGGAAGCAACACTTTGGCAGTTGATCATGACGTATTCGCTGTGGCGGTCTCGTTCTCCGAAGACGCGATGATTGTTGGGTTAGACGATGGGCGAACGGTTTCGGTCCCACTCACCTGGTATCCACGGCTTCTCGCCGGCACATCAGAGGAACGGAAGCGCTTCGAATTCATTGGCGATGGCGAGGGGATTCACTGGCCAGACCTGGACGAAGATATCAGTGTCGAAGGGATTCTTGCTGGGCGGCGGTCCGCAGAATCTGATACTTCACTTGCCCGCTGGATGGCTGGGCGCAAGGGAACCTCGAACAAGTAGGCATACAGAACCGTCGTCCCGGCTTGTACATTCGGCCCTTGCCGACACGGGTAATGAGTACAACTGGATTCCGAGTTCAAAACTCGAGAAAATTGGTTTTACCTGGGAGAAGAAGGACCTTCGCTTCGTGATGGCGAAAGGCAACGTGGTTACTCGAAGCGTCGGATTCGCGATCATTCGTGTCGGCAAGGAATTCACGATCGACGAGGTTGTGTTCGCCGAGCCGGGCGATATGGTTCTGCTTGGTGCGCGAACCCTAGAGGGACTGAACCTTACGGTCGACTCCAGCCGAAAGAAACTCGTTGCAGCCGACCCTCTCCCTGCCGCCTAGACCACTTCTGATCTGGCGTATTGACATGCGTCACGTGACGCGTTACTATAAGAGCTGATCAAGACCTTTGCCGATCGACGAACTTATGACCTTTTTACACATGGCCAAGCCAAAAGATTTCCGTCAGACGTAGCAAAGCGAGCCGTTCGAAAGCTGGAGTATCTGGACTTGGCCGTAGGCATCGACGATCTCAAGGTACCGCCAGGCAACCGTTTACATGCCTTGGATGGAGACAGAAAAGGCCAGTATTCCATCTCGATTAACGATCAGTGGCGCATCTGTTTCAGGTTCGAAGACGGTGATGCACATGAAGTGGAAGTGTGTGATTACCACTGAGGGAAGGAATTATGAGTATTACGAATAAACGCAAAATCAAGCGGCGGCCGACCCATCCCGGTGAAATGCTGCGAGAGGACTTTCTTCCGGATTTTGGATTGTCCGCTACAACTCTTGCCGAAGCAATTGGCGTGTCGAGGCAGTCGGTAAATGAGTTACTCCGGGAACGCCGATCGGTAAGTCCGGAGATGGCAATTCGTCTTGGGCGGCTTTTCAGTAATTCGCCTGAGTTTTGGATGAATGCGCAGCGGGCGGTCGACCTATGGGATGCGGCGCAAACGATTAAGAAGGACGTCGCGCGAATAAAACCGCTGGACGCCGCATAACATGAAGTTGAAGCAGACGAAGGAACCTTTCACGCCAATTTCTGGCGCAATTGCCGCACCAGAACCGCTTCGCAGCTTAACTTGGTGTTGGGTGGAAGAAAAATGCGATTAGACAAAGTGCTTGTTGATGCTGCTGTCGAGTTAGCAAAAACTCGTTTTCCCACGGGATACGCGGGCGCTGCGGCGCTTTACACGGCGAACGGCGATATTCTGACCAGCGTTTGTTTCGATAACCCAAACGATTGTGTGAACCTTTGTCACGAAACCGGTGCGATCTGCGAGGCCAACAAATTTGGGGTCAAAGTTACAGCTTCTGTGTGTGTTTCGCGGGAGAACCCGGAAGATCCGTTCGTCATCTTGGCGCCGTGCGGTGTTTGTCAGGAACGCCTTGCGACGTGGGGACTCAATGTCGAGGTGGCCGTTCCGGTCCAATCCGATCCAACGAAATGGGAAGTGAAATCGCTTCGTGAGATCAATCCCCATTATTGGCGAATCCCGTTTATGGGCACTGATGAATGAGTACAATTGAACAAGGTGGTGCAGGTAACGGCGCTATTATACGCCGCGCTTGACCTTTCACGTTATACCCATGGAAAGGAAGAATATGTTATCGATAGTTGAAGGAAATCTTGTTTTTCGACTGCGATGCGGTGTGATAATGCGGAATTTTACCGCTATAGCCTTGTTCTTCTGCGGATTATATCCAATTGTCTGCTCGGCAATATCCTCGGATGAAGGAGCTCAGCAACTCTCGAAGGTCATCCGGTACGAAGACTTTGGCGCTCGTGGTGACGGTGTGACCGACGATATCGACGCCATAGTCAAAGCGCATGAGTATGCAAATCAGCACGGTCTCCCTGTTCGGGTCGACGAGGGGGCAACGTATTACATAGGTGGGAAAAACAAAACCGCTGTCATACAGACCGACACTGATTTCGGTTCGGCCAAATTCATCATTGATGACACCTCCGTTGAGAATCGCCAGGCGCACATCTTCCAGGTCACATCGACGCTGAAGCCGTTTGACCTGAAAGGGATTTCCTCCCTCAAGCGGAATCAGCCTA
Source organism: uncultured bacterium (assembly GCA_964516245.1). Taxonomy (GTDB): domain Bacteria; phylum Hinthialibacterota; class Hinthialibacteria; order Hinthialibacterales; family Hinthialibacteraceae; genus CAZEZQ01. The sequence continues at coordinate 7,588 of CAZEZQ010000036.1, forward strand.
AGATTGACGTCTCATTGCCCGGTACCTGCCTGATCAGCGTCTATAATTCTCACAACAAACATTACATTCGGTATGGCGTCAACCAAAACAAAGGAAGTTCACAGACAGATATCTTCATTGCTGACCGAGACGGTAACGTCGAGAAGAACACCCCGATTATCTGGGATTTCGACCAGATCACACGTATCACCGCTCACCCCATCAATAAATCCACGTTGGCCATCGCTGGAGGACATTTCACAACCATTGCCAATAAGGCTGAATCGAAGTACACATACTTCGGGCGTGGGATTGCGATACGACGTTCCAATGTAATCGTCGATGGATTGGAGCACCACATCCGTGGCGAGGGAGACCACGGCGCGCCCTATGGCGGATTCATCAACATTAGCAACTGCGCCAACGTGACGGTTCAAAATACCGTTTTGACTGGACACAAAACGTACCGTACAATCGGTTCAGCGGGACTCCCAGTCTCCATGGGTACCTATGACATCTCTGTCTCACGGGCACTGAATGTTTCCTTTGTGAACTGCAGTCAGACAAACGATATTAAGAACAGCGCCTACTGGGGCATCATGGGTTCAAACTACTGTAAAAACCTTCTCTTGGACAGATGCACCTTCTCCCGTTTTGACGCCCACAAGGGTGTTGCCAATGCGACCATCCGTAATTCGACTCTCGGTCATATGGGGATCAACGCCATCGGTAGTGGGACGTTCCTTGTGCAAAACTCCACTGTCTACGGAAGGACCTTCATCAACCTCCGTTCCGATTATGGAAGTACATGGAGGGGCAATTTCATTATCAATAACTGTGTTTTCGTACCTGCCTGCGGTAAACCGGTCACCCCAAGTCTAATCGGTGGGTCCTATTCTGGAAAACACGATTTTGGTTACACTTGTTACATGCCTGAACGAATCATCATTGACACTCTTCACATCGACGACACACAGCACCCGGAAAACTATCCCGGTCCGGCTATCTTCGCGAATTTCAACCGGCATTTCACAGATGACTCCTACGTCGAGAAATATCCGTATATCAAGACCAAAGAAGTGATCCTCAAGAATGTGACGACCGCCAGCGGTAAATCCTTACGACTTAGCAACAACCCTTTTATGTTCAAAAATGTAAAAGTCAAATCCACTAACGGCGAGGGATTTCAGGAGTCCAATGAGCATTAGATGGCACAGCCACGGATCATGCTTTCAAAAAGGCATAACGTGCAGAAAGCATTAAATATATTGTTGGCATCAAAGGAGAGACACTATGAACATCCCGATCTGGCCCATCCTTCTACTCGTTCTCGTCGGCGCAGTCGTAGGCCTGTGGTTCCTCGTGCAATTCCTTGCGTCACACAATAGTCCTCAGAGTGTCGGCATCTTCACAATGGTAGTAGGAGCAATCGGGATCATCGTCCCGTTGTTTGTCCTCATGGGCAACAGCTCCCCGAACATTCAGCTAGCCGTGCTCATCTCCGGCGCGATTATCTTCGGGTGTGGTTCCATTGCCACCGCCATCGGGAAGAGGAATGAATAGAAATGCCAACAACGCCTCGCAGCTTACGTCGCGTTCCGCACCGAAACTAAAGGCGAGCAGTCAGTGGAAGAAAAATTCGATTAGACAAAGTGCTTGTTGATGCTGCTATCGAGTTAGCAAAATCTCGTTTCCCAACGAGATATGCGCCGCGGCTGGCCTTTCACGTTCATGCTTAGTTTAAGGTATTTGATGCGGCGATTTGGGATCTACAAATTGAAAAAGATGTGAAATCCGGTAAATTAGATGAACTTGCGGACTCGGTAATAAAAGACTTCAAACAAGGCAAGTTCAAAGAAATATGAAGAAACCACAAAAACGATTTGATTTCGAGGTAATTGCAATGAGCACGAAAGAATTGTTAGACGAGGCAATGAAATTAAAACCGGAGGAGAGATTCATCTTGGTTGAGGGTTTGATAAAGAGTTTGGATGAGCCGGACAAGAAACTGGATGAAATAGGGGCAGAAGAAGCGGAAAAAAGACTCAAGGCATATCGAGCAGGAAAACTTGAAGGCATCCCGATGGAGGAAATTTTTAAGGAAGGAATCCACACCAATGAAACATCTGCGCAAAGAACTTTGGTTTGAAGTTCCATCCCGACGAGGATTTGTTAACATCACACCGGATGTGGAGGAATGCGTGCGCGAATCGGGCGTGCAGAATGGATTCGTGTTATGCAACGCCATGCACATCACCGCCAGTGTGTTCATCAACGACGATGAGGCGGGGCTGCATCATGATTACGACGTCTGGTTGGAAAAACTCGCGCCCCATGAACCAGTCAATCAATACAAACACAACAAAGGCGAAGACAACGCCGACGCACACATGAAACGCCAAGTTATGGGCCGTGAAGTGGTGGTCGCCATCACCGACGGCAAACTCGACTTCGGTCCTTGGGAACAAATTTTTTATGGGGAGTTTGATGGACGGCGGAGGAAGCGGGCGTTGATAAAAGTGATTGGGGAGTGAGAAGCAATTTCAGTCCGTCTCAAGTTATCACTCCATTCGATTTTTTTCCAAAATGATTACCATTCCTTAGGCGTGAAATTTTCATCATTTAGAATCTTCACCGTGTCACCACTCTGAGCAATGACGAATAAACCTTGTTTGTAGGCGTATCGGGCGGCATCGCTTCGAATCACGATTCCTGCGACGGCACCAATGGCTTTTTTATCAGCGTATTCAGGAAAATACATTTTGAATTTGCTAAGTCTTTCGAGGTGTTCATCAATGGCTTGAACATCCAAAGTGCTTTTGGCTTCGATCAAGACAGCGTATTCACCATTGACTCCAAGAATATCAATTTCCATTCCTTCCTGGCCGTTTCGGGACACTTCGACATGCTGGGAAATATGCTCGATTTCAATACCCCATTCTAAAAAAAGTCTTTTGGCAGCAGGCAAAACCAAACCTTCAACAAACAAACTCCAACGGCCAATCAGTTTTTCAATTTTTTTATCTGTTTCTTTAATTTGATCCGCGGTTTCTTTGAATTTTACGTCCAACCGCTTGTCTGTTTCAGCAAACATTTTCCAAACTTCTTGAAAGCCTCTTTCAATGTCTTTACTTGTCATGGGCATGGGCTATAACTCCTAATGATGTTTCTTTGATTATAATTACTTTTATAGATAATTCTCTAAGTATTTTGAAATTCTATGTTTAGCCACATTGAAAATGTCAATGGCAATGCATCGAGTTCCGCTTCCATCTTTTCCCGAGTGTTGCAATCTTCCGGCTTTGATGAATTGAGAATTTTTTCTGCTTTGGCTATGATTTCCGATTCGTCAATTCGTATCATCATCTTCACCTTTCCATCAAATATTTTATCATAAACATATTCAGAATAGAGAGTGGGGAGAATTGCCATGCCTTTTACACGCCGTCAATTTTTGCACACCAGCCTGAGCGCTGCCGCCGCTTCTGCTTTGCCGCCGTCTGCGTTTGCCAAGCAGCATAAGCGGCCAAATGTGTTACTGATTTTGGCTGATGATATGGGGTATTCTGATCTGGGCTGCTTTGGGGGTGAAATCAATACTCCTAATCTCGACCGGTTGGCCAATCAGGGTGTGAAGTTCACTCAGTTTTACAACGCCGCGCGCTGCTGCCCAACCCGCGCTACGCTGCTCACCGGGCAGTATCCCCACCAGGCGGGTATCGGTAAAATGGACCATGATGCGGGTTCGCCTGCCTATCAGGGCTATCTAAACAAGCAGAGCGTCACCCTGGCGGAGGTGTTGGGAGCGGCTGGATATAGCACGTACCATTCGGGCAAATGGCATGTGGGGCGCAACAAAGGCCACTGGCCGCTGGACCGCGGGTTTGATCGCTATTACGGGCTCATCAATGGCGCCAGCAATTTTTTCAACAACATTTTCTTTCGGAATCCTGAAGAAAAACAAACCTATTTGCTTGATGACGAACCGTGGGAAGTGCCCGGCACCACTGAAGAGATGTGGAAGCGTAACGAAGGTTTTTATATGACCGATGCCTTCACTGATTATGCCATCAAATTCCTCAACCAACATCAGAACAAAGCGGAGGATGATCCCTTTTTGCTTTATCTCGCGTATACCGCGCCGCATTGGCCGCTGCATGCGTTTCCTGAAGATATTGAGAAATACAAAGGAAAGTTTTCCGCCGGATGGGATGAGCTGCGCAAGCGCCGCTATGAACGGCAACTCGAGATGGGCTTGATTGACGAAACCACAAAACTCGCGCCGTTGGATGACAAAGTCACTGCATGGAAAGACGCCGATCAAAAAACCCGTGATGAGTTTGAAACCGAGATGGAACTCTACGCCGCCATGATTGACCGCATGGATCAAAACATCGGCCGTGTGGTAGCCAAACTTGAAGAGATGGGCGAGCTGGATAACACCCTAATCATATTCCTCTCAGACAACGGCGGTTGCCACACCACCCCCTCGTTTGATCATCTGCAAGGTACGCCGGGTGGGCCCAATTCGTTCCCCTGCTACGGCTATATGGGAGCCGAACTGAGCAATACCCCGTTTCGCAAATACAAACAGTTCATTCATGAGGGCGGCATCGCCACCCCGTTTATTGCGCACTGCCCCAATCTTATTGAAGGCAGCCGGATGGATCATCAACCCGGCCACGCCATCGATATCATGCCGACTGTGGTTGATCTGTGTGGAGCGAAGTACCCAAGCATTTATAAGGGGAATGATATCCAACCCATGCGCGGAATCAGTTTGCGCCCCGCTTTCGAACAAAAGCAACTCAAGCGTGAAGACCCACTCTATTGGGAACATGTTTACAACCGCGGCGTACGCATCGGCGATTGGAAACTGGTGGCGGCCAAACCCGATTTGGAATGGGAACTTTATAATATAGAGAATGACCGTTCTGAGTTGAATGATTTGAGTGAGCAATATCCGGAGAAAAAGAAGAAATTGATTCAAATCTATATGGAGTGGGCCAAGCGGAATGAGGTTAAAGCGAGAGGGTAGTTTTTCGTACCCAAGTATTGGACGGTATTCGTAGTTGTTGCTGTTACTCCCTCTCCCTCTGGGAGAGGGCTGGGGTGAGGGCATTCCAAATCACTTCGATAACACTTTCAGTATTTTTCAGCACATCGTTGTTTCAAAAACGTAAGACTTTTATCCCTTGTGATTCTATATATTCGGTTCGGTTGTGATCATAATCCAATTGTTGTTCTGCATGCTGCCCACCATCCAATTCAATGGCTAATGATGCCTCATGGCAATAGAAATCCACAATGTATGGTCCTATAGGATGTTGGCGTCTGAATTTGGCATTTGCAATTTGACGATTGCGGAGAAGATACCAAAGCAACTTCTCAACATTCGTTTGGGTTTTTCGCAACTTTCGGCACTTTTCTAGTAAAGATTCTGGAATTGGTGGTTTGTTCATAGCCTGATATTAATTCAATAGTTGTATAATACTTATAAACATATCACATTACTATTGAAAATTGTAGTATTTGGATAATTCCCCTCACCCTAACCCTCTCCCAGAGGGCGAGGGGATTGTTGAGCAAACATTATTGAAGCACTTTAGTTTCTTGTTGATATAGCTCACCAGGGCGAGTGGGGTGCTTTTTTAAGTATTTTTTCCGATGAAATTTTTATTTCTTCCAACTTCCCCAAAAATTTTTTCCAACTTTCTCCCCAATTTCGACACTAACTAGTGAAAGCGAAAATGCGGATTCGGTTAATGGACCGAGGGAACGCATGGGGAGGAATTACGATGTCATACGATGAAATTTCTGTGAAACAGTTTTTAAAAGGAATCGAACATACTCCGCTGAAGGCGGATGTAGAAAAACAATTGCTGAAAAAAGCCCGCAAAGGTGACCAAAGCGCTCGAGACCGCTTGGTTGAGGCCAATCAGCGGTTTATTATTCGAATGGCGGTATCTTACCGCAACCAAGGGCTCTCGATTGGAGATTTGATTCAAGAAGGCAATTTAGGATTAATTGAATCGATTGATCGATATGATCCAAAAAAATGTTGCCGATTAATCTCTTATGCCGCTTGGTGGATTCGTTTGTATATTCAACGGGCCATCGAGCAACGTTCACGGACCGTATCGATCCCAATCAATAAGGTCAGTACGCTGAAGCGAATTAAAAATTTTGAATATGGGTTTGTAAAAACCAATGGCCGCAAGCCGAGTTATGCTGAAATTGCCAAAGCAATCGATCTTCCGGAAGATAAAGTGCGTTATATTTACCATCTAGGCACTTCGACAGTATCCATTCATGCGGAAGACGAAGAAGGCCAAAGCATGGAAGACCGTTTGACCCAAGATGACTCAGAACCTTTGCGCCATGGGCTTTGGCAAGACGAGTTGCGCCGGAAAATGAAAAGCGCGTTTAGCCGTCTTTCTGAACGAGAAAAAGACGTTTTGTGCTGCCGGTATGGCATTGGCGATGGGTTGCTTGACCCTGAACCGGCCAGTTTGCGCCAAGCGGGACGCCAATTGGGGCTCTCTGCTGAAGGGGTACGGCAAATACAGGCGCAGGCATTAGCCAAATTGAAAGACCCAGAATTTGATTCCGGTTTGACCGCTTTTGTACAATAAGTAGTTTGCAAAACAAATAAAACCAGTCATGGTTTATACAACATAGTTCATCCCATCAAGTACGATTGTCTTTCCCCAACTTTCCCCAATTCGTACTTGGTTACCTCCCAGCCGCCGCTTCAGTCCCCAACCTGATGCGGCGGTTCTTTTGTTCAGAGATGAAGACCCGGCAAAAAATCCGATATAGAAAACGAATACACAGTATGCAGCAACACAGCCATCCAACCTACACTATATGTTGTTGTCACGGTAGGGATGCCGGTTACCCGGCACCCCCCGCACAGATCCCAGCATGCGGGATTACCGCACTGGGCTCTTGGCTTGGGTCATGACACAAAGCGTTATTCTGCTTGCGTATCCGTTCCAATCCAATTGGCCGAGAGTCCCGATCCTGTGTTCGGTCTCGGTTTTGTTGAAACGTCTTCCCCTTGCCCAGTCCCCTTCCCTCCAGACCCTCCGTTGGCAGGGATTCTCCTGCCTTCTTTGTTCGGGTCCTTCTTAGGTACTATGAGACTGTCCGACTTCTCCCGTTCGTGCATCACTGGCGTTCTCTTTTGGATTCCCAGTGCGGACCTTCAGGTTTTCACCTAAGGCCGAACGGGAGACCTCCCGGTTCCCGCGTAAGAAGCTTCGGTACGTGCCAGGGTCTTAGACCACGCAGAGTCCAGGCTCTTCT
>CAZEZQ010000037.1:0-4619 GCA_964516245.1 uncultured bacterium
GGGCAGACCCCAGTGTCTGCCCCGAATGCTGATTTCACTAAAGATAAAACCATTCAGAGAGACAAATTCTTACGTAACCATTTAGCCATCTGAAAACATTTTTATTCCGCCCTTACAGGGCTAGGGTTTTGTGTTTCTTTTTTCCAGGGGCGATTGCCCCTGGCTATCATATGGCGCCCCCGTTGGGGCTGGAAAATTTTTTTATTCGGCTAAATGGATACATTCTTACAATTTGCCTGTTAGAATCTAGCGTGACTTTATTACAAATTTGAAGGTTTTGCGAGATGAGGCAGCCATAACCATTTGATTAGAAAAAGGTTAGTGATCTTTTTGTGCCCTTTTTTTTGTATACACTGAGAATGATGGATCATGGCCTCACTCCACTCCAAAGTCTCTCGTGGACAGCGTTATTGGTATTTATTGGTATATTGTGTTGATTCGCTGCAACAAATAATGATCGGCTAGAACCAAAGCGGCCATGGCTTCTACCATGGGCACAGCGCGGGGCAAGACACAAGGGTCGTGCCTGCCCCGAGGTTTCAACGTGGTTTCTTCTCCCTCTGGAGTAACGGTTTTTTGTTCTTTGAAAATTGTCGCGGTTGGTTTGAAAGCAACGCGGAAGATTATATCTTCACCATTGGTAATGCCGCCTTGCACACCACCCGAGTAATTGGTGCGTGTTCGAATTTTCCCTTCTTGATTGTAAAACTCATCGTTGTGTTCAGAGCCTTTCATATTCACTGATGAAAACCCTGAACCTATTTCAAATCCCTTAGTGGCGGGCAATGATAGCATCGCTTTGGCCAGGTCCGCTTCCAAACGGTCGAAAACTGGCATTCCCAACCCCGGCTGAGCATTGCGAATCACGCACTCGATAATGCCTCCCACAGAATCACCATCCCGGCGAATTCGGTCAATCAATTCTATCATCTGTTCGGCGACAGGTTGATCAGGACAGCGGACAATATTTTGTTCTACCTGTGAAGAATCAACTGTTTGGGGGTCGATCTTAGCATGCAAATTGTAGATTTGTTTGACATAAGCAATGAATTCAACTTTGCTTACAGAAGCGAGCAGCATTTTGGCGATGGCCCCACCCGCCACACGGCCTATGGTTTCGCGAGCGCTTGTCCGTCCCCCTCCACGGTAATCGCGAAACCCGAATTTGGCATCGTAGGTATAATCGGCATGAGAGGGCCGATAGGCATTTTGCATTTCTGAATAATCTTTGGAGCGCGCATCTTTGTTCCACACCATCATGCCGATGGGTGTCCCCAAGGTCATCCCTTCGAATATACCCGAAAATATTTCAATAGAATCTGCTTCGCGGCGTTGAGAGGTAATCGGGCTTTGGCCCGGGCGGCGGCGGTCTAGATCTTTCTGAACGCTTTCCACCGAAACAGGGATTTTAGGAGGGCAGCCGTCGACCACCACACCCACACTGCCCCCATGCGACTCTCCCCAGGTGCTGATCCGAAACACGCGTCCGAATACGTTGCCCATGCCAATTGCCTCCAGACGTTTCTTGGCGATACCAAGTTCATTTCTATGGGTAATGTAATGCGATTCGAGGAATACTCCAACATGGAGATTGTGAATTTTTTGGGGATGGGGATGGTTCTTGCTTTTTGTTGGCGGGCTGAAGCCCACCCTACAAATGAGTCTGTTCAGGGGCCACCAGTATATTTAGTTTAGCTGTACATAGTATAAATTCATATAGTATGAATTCACATAGTATGCATGCGTATAGTTAAAAGCGTTCGACCACCAGGCGGTTGCCGTCGGATTTAATTACTTTGACACGGGTTCGAGGTTCGAGGAATTCGGCGTCGCTGACGACGTCGTAGCGTTCGCCGTCAAAAATCGCGATGCCGGATGGCCTTAACTCGCTTTCGGTAATGCCTTCTTTGCCCATCATGTTTTTGGAGGTGTAATAGTCGGAGTGATATCCCTGATCTTTTTGCATGCTGTCTTTCATGATCATCCACCGGCCGAAATGGGTTCGGGGAAAGAGTTCAAAAGCCGTCAAGGCCACAGCAATGGTGGCCAAGAGGCACCCCAGCAGAGCAAACAAGCCCGTGGTTACCCCATATTCATGAAAGCATAACCATACCGAGACAATCATCATAACAAATCCAATGCCGCCGATAATTCCTCCAGGAACAAACACTTCGCAAAACACCAAAAGCAATCCCACAATCATTAATCCCAAAATGATGAAAAACATGGCCGTTTTCCTTTACTGTTTATTTAGAAAATTTCATTTTTATCTTACTTGCACTGCTTAGGATGGCTTAACCACAATGCGCCGTCCTTCCACTTTAATCACTTCAATTGGAGTTTGCGGTCCAATAAACCCGCCAGAACTGACTACATCCATGCGTTTGCCCTCAATTTCGGCAACGCCCGCGGGGCGCAAGGTCGACTTTGCAATCCCTTTTTTGCCAATATAGTCATCGTAATTTTCAGAAGAGGAATATCCTTGTTTTCTTTCCAAACGGTCTTTGAGTTGCAGCCATCCTCCAAAACGGCTTTGCACCATAAAGGGGAAAAGCACGGGAACCAACATGGCGCCAATGGCCCCCAGTGTGATGCTCAGCAATGTTATAGACAGGGCCGCGAAAAATTCTTCCCAGGTGAATGTTTCGTAAAAGTGGGGATTGGTAAGAGGCCGTTCCATCAATGTCAACACAATGGATGCAGCGATACATACGATTCCAGCAACACCAGGGAGGCCAAAACCAGGAATCACAAAAAGTTCCAATGTTAGCAACACAGCCCCGATTAAGAACAAAACGGCGCCTTCCATCCCCGCCAAGCCGGCAATCGTATGGCCCCAGAAAAAAAGCATTAATGCCAGGATTCCAATCAAACCAGGGATACCAAAACCGGGCGTTCGAACTTCAATAAAAATTCCAAGAAAACCTACTGTCAAAAGCAGGCTTGAAACCGCCATACTCGAGAGAAAACGGGCAACCTTTTCAGCATAGCTCTCTTGAATTTCAACGATATTGGCTTCTTCCATACCCAGGTTGTTCAAAACTTCTTTCCGGTTCTCGACAACGGCGTCGATAAATCCATACTCCTCGGCCTCATTCGCGGTGAGAGTCAACAAATCCCCTTCTCTGATAATGAATTCATCGGGATTGTTTGGGTTTTCTATCTCGATATCGCTATCGACCATGGCTTCGGCCAGGCGAACTTTCAAATCGCTATAACCTTTTTTTTCACCGATGGCGCGCACCTGGGCCAGAACATACGAAAGGCTTTTGCGTTTCATTCCTTCGTCCATATCACCGCCGCCACCCATGACGGGTTCTGCCGCACCAATTGTACTTCCCGTTCGCATATAGACTTTATCGGCCGCGAGGCTGATCAATGCGCCGGCAGAAATGGCGTTGGGATTCACATACAGCACTATGGGAATCTCCGATTCCATAAACAGGTCGATGATTTCCAATGCGGAATCGAGACGGCCTCCCGGAGTATCCATTTCAACGAGAATATGCGAAGCCTTGTTGGATTTGGCTTGATCAAACCCTCTCTCAAGAAATGCATAGAGCGCTGTTTCGACTTCTCCCTGGAAAGGGACCACATAGACATCTGGATTTTCAAGCTCGCGAATTTGCCTGTCTTCTTGAGCCTCTACAGAAGAGATAATGTTTAGAAGTAAACAGAGCACCGCAAACGCTATTGCTATTGTTTTCCTATGAATTATCGAGGTGGTATGGTTCATGATTTTTTGGCCTAATGCATCTTTCGTATAGAATTCACAAATTTTTTTTCTATCCTTCTTGGATATCCTTCTTCTCTAGAATTTCTCATCCATTATTATAACCATTCTTCCAGTTCTTTACGAGAAATAGCTCCTTCACGAAGAATTTGAATTTGTTCTTTCCGGCAATCAACCACAGTGGATGGCGGTTTTTCCGCTAGTTTTCCTTCGTCTAGCACCAGATCCAATTGTGACAAGATTAGAGAATCTTTCTTTAGCTCCCAAACCGGCGGTTCACCGCTTCGATTCAGGCTTGTGTTAACCAACAAACCATCAAAGCGAGGTATCAGGGTTTGTAGAAACTCATGATCAGGAGAACGGACGCCAACAGACCCATCATATTCACAGGGACAGTTTTTTTTGGCCGGCACCACAATTGTGAGTGGACCAGGCCAGAACGCATTTGCCAATTGTTTTGCCGATGATGAAATGATGGCCCCCGCTTGTTCAATTCTATCCAAAGAATCTGTAAATAGAGAAAACGGTTTTTCTTGTGGCCGCCCTTTGGCTGCGGCAAGAGATTGAATCGCATCCGGGCGTTCAGCCCAGCATATAATTCCATACACAGTATCGGTTGGAACACAGATTAGCCAACCCTTGCGCAAAGCCTCGATGGACTCAACTAGACATTCATAAGCGGACTCATTCAGCGACAAGTATTTATACATAAGTAATTCTCTTGTTAATTTCGTTTTTCTGCTGGTGGTACGAATAAATAAAGAAATTCGCGGAAAATATTTTCATCCAACTTTTTCGGTATTTCTTTTTTTATTTCTTTTAGCGCTTCATAAGAAGGCAGCCTTTTTTGAAACGGACGATTGGTATTAAGAGCATCAAATGTTTC
>CAZEZQ010000037.1:4629-14041 GCA_964516245.1 uncultured bacterium
ACAATAGCGCAGATTCTGGCGCCAACGCTGATTTCATCCGCTTTCAAACCAAAAGGATATCCTGAACCATCCAGACGTTCGTGGTGATGCAATAGAATCGACTTGGTTTCTTCATCGACTTCCATAAATTCTTCTACAATTTCAAGCCCATTTATCGTATGCTGCCGAATCAAATCCTGTTCTTCTTCTGTAAGATTTTCTGTTTTTTTTACTAAATCCTCTGGAAGATCAATCATTCCAATATCGTGCAAAAGCAAGCCAGGGCCAAATCTATACAATGCATCTTTTTTACTGATGCCGAGTGCTCTTTTTGCAATACCCAAACCATAAAGACACACATTTACAGAATGAGTATACAGTTCGTAATTCGTGCTCGTACGAATTAAAAAGTTATGCGCTGCATCCTTATCTGCAAAGATCACTTCGATAATATTATTTAACGCTCGAAACGATTCATGTACAACTACTGTTGGATCGTCAGAATTAAAAACTTGCTGCATTAGTTGAGAAGATAAGTTGTAGCTCATTTCACATCGGATTTCAATGGGTTGTTGGGGATCATTAATAACAGAAACAATGGTTGAATTGAGATATTTTTCATATTCCTCCCGGTCTTCTTGGCGTAACCAAAGTGCTGCATAGCCATTGTCTTTGAGTTCACGGATATCACGCTTTGAAAATGGATATGTTTTGCTGCGGAAAAGAATGGGGAGAGGATCATTTTCACGTTGAATGTATAAATCAAAGCGTGGAAATACTTCAGATTGAATTGCATCGATGGCAGCAGGAAAGAACGGATTTTCAGAAGTGGTTTGTACCATTGAGTTGTTCATTCAAAATAAAATTCTTATCACAAGTATCCGGCAAAAAGTCTTTTTTGGAGCGCAGGCGTCCTCGCCTGCAACAACATATAGCGCGGGTTAGATACCTATGTTGCTTTATTTTGTGTTGTCGTTTTCTGGATCGGACTTTTTGCCGGTTCGTCCTTTCTAATCCATTGAAACGCCCCATCGATCCAAGAGAGACTGTAGATGATCCAGATCGTAAAATTCAAATTCTATTGATCCTTTTTTCGAGCCTTTCACCTTCAATTTTATCTTTGTTTGAAAGGTATCTTCCAATTTTTTTTGCAAGTCTTGGATATGCACATCCAAGCCGGATTGAGGTTTTTGCTTGGGTTTTGGTTTCGTTTTTGAAGAAGCATCACGAATTAACTGTTCTGTTTCGCGAACACTGAGATTTTTCTCCATAACCCGATTCGCCATTTCCTCCATCTCTCGAGCCGAACCCAGCCCCAAGATGGCGCGCGCATGCCCGGCGCTAATCCGGCCTTGATCTAAAGCATCAAGTATTGATTTGGGGAGATTGAGCAATCGTAGAAAGTTGGTGATGCTTTCACGGCTTTTGCCAACGCGTGAAGCCACATCTTCTTGGGTGAGTTGAAAACGATCAATAAGGTGTTTAAACGCTTTGGCTTCTTCTACTGCAGAGAGATTTGAGCGTTGTATGTTTTCTACCAAAGCAATTTCCAGCATTTGAGCTTCTTCGGCTTGAAGAACGATACAAGGGACCGTTGCCGTTTGAGCCAACTTCGAAGCCCGCAAGCGCCGCTCACCTGCAATAATTTGATATGTTCCGGTTTCTTGATCCGCCCGCACTAGCAGGGGTTGAAGCACACCATGAGTTTTTATGGATTCAGAGAGTTCATGCAACTCTTCTTCGTCAAACCGGCTTCGTGGCTGGAACTGATTGGCTTTTATGTTATCAACTTGAATATCTTCTACGCTTCTTTGGCTAATGTCTGGAGTTTGGACATCAGACAGAAGCGCGGAAAGGCCACGGCCGAGGGCTTTTCGTTTCATTTTCTATCACTTCCTTGGCTAAACTAAAATAATTTTGCGCCCCACGAGAGTTTGGATCATAAAGAATAATCGGCAATCCATGGCTTGGGGCTTCGCTAAGGCGAACACTACGTTGAATCACACTCTGAAATACAAATTCACCATAGGCATTGCGAATTTCTTCTTCAACCTGCCGGCTCAGATTCAGCCGCATATCTGCCATCGTTAATAAAATTCCTTCTAAAGAGAGATTGGGGTTATGTTTTTGACGAAGTATGGTTGTGGTGTTCACAATTTCGGTCAGGCCTTCTAGAGCGTAATATTCACACTGTACTGGAATTAAGAGGGAATGAGAGGCCAACAACGCGTTCAATGACAATTTTCCGAATGATGGAGGGCAGTCAATAACGATATAGTCAGCGGCTTTCCCTGAGGTTGATATAAAGATGAATTCTTGGAGTACCATTTTAAGCCGAAAATCTCCTTCTGCCTCTTCAGAAAGAAACAATTCCGCAGACAGGAGATCACTGTTGGAAGGCGCTACATGAAGAGAATCCATCACAGATGGCTTCAATATCCGTTCAAGAGATTCTCCTTCAACAATGCAATCATAGATGCTTAATGAATCCCTCTTGGCAACACCAATCCCACTGGTTGCGTTTCCTTGTGGGTCAAGATCGAGAAGAATAACATTTTTACCTTGGTGAGCCAAACAGGCCGATAGATTGACAGCGCTGGTGGTTTTCCCCACGCCCCCCTTTTGGTTGACAATCGCGATGATTCTCGCCAATGATTTCCCCTTATTGTTTCACGTGAAACACTATTCTCTCAATGTCATTAACTTAAGTATTTTGCTGTTAGAGCACCTCACTCGCCCTGGCTAGCTATATCAACAAGAAATACAAAGTGCAGGGTGGGCTTTAGCCCACCAATTACTACTTTCTCTCAGCACATTTAAGTCAGACATACATGTTCACTCTTTCCAATTTTCTACCTATACTTTTCAATTCTTCAAGAGGTCTAGCTTATTTATCTCAATCCTACTCTTTATTGGTGGGCTCAAGCCCACCCTACATGCTTAAGTATTTAGCTGTTAGGAGGGCGAGGCTCCTGCCGAGCCGGGCTCTTGTTTATGCAAATTTCAATAAACAAAATTTTGTGTTTTGATCTTATGTTAATGAGATTGACTATTATCTCATTGAAATCACACATTATAAAGGACGTTTTTTGATCTGCCCAGGTTTTCGTGGATATTTTTCTGGAAGATTACCCGTTTTTTTGAAAATCAGAACATGATATTTTGTATTTCGCTGTGGAAGTTGATAAAAGTGATCGCTTTCTAAAGAGCAAAACAGTGATTCAGACAGAGATTCTAGATATGATTTATCCACACCCTCTGCTCCACGGGGTAGAACGATATATCCTTCTGGTTTCGCAAAGCCTGATGCGAGCTCTATAGAAACACCAATTGTGCCTAATGCACGTGCAAAAACGCACTCTATTCTCTCACGAAACAAATCTGTTTTCGCTAGATCTTCAGCACGTGAATGGATAGGAAAACAACCTTTTATCCCCAATTTATCCACAACCTCAAACAAGAAATTCACTTTCTTGTTTACTGAGTCAACAAGATAAACGTCTATTGCTGGATTAAGAAACTTGATAAGCATGCCAGGAACTCCACACCCTGTGCCAATGTCTATAAGCGATGTTTGATTCTTCACGGGGAAAAGTTCCAATATGTTGAGAGTATCAATCAAATGAAAGACTATATATTCTTGGACGGTTTGATATCCCGTTAAATTAATTTTATGATTTGCTTCATAGAGTTCATAAAAAAAATTCCCGATCGTGTCTCGGGAATTATCTGGCAATTCAATTTTGTACTTCGAAAGAGTTTGGTTATATTGACAAATAAAATCTTTTTTATCCACAGTTAATCCTCAAATAAGATAGTATCTAGGCCGTAAATGAGTCCTTGGCGCTTGATGACTTCCCTGCAGGCCAGCAATACCCCTGGCATAAAGCTGCTGCGGCTTATGGTGTCATGACGAATGTGTAAGGTTTGCCCTTCTCCACCAAAAATCACCTCTTGGTGAGCCAACAAACCGGGAAGGCGCACACTATGAACCGGAATGCCACTAAATAGTTTCCCCCGTGCTCCTTCTTCAAATGTTCCACGTGGAACATTGCTCTCTTTTCTCGATTCAGAAATCAACTCAGCGGTTTTCACAGCTGTTCCTGATGGCGCATCTACTTTTGCTGGATGATGAAGTTCGATAATTTCAACATCGTTCATATGTTTGGCGGCTATTTTGGAAAAATGCATAAGAAGTAATGCCCCAATGGCAAAATTGGGGGCAATCAATACCGCTGGAGAACGATTTTCACAGACATTGGCAAGTTGCTTTATTTCGTCTGGTTTGAAACCTGTTGTCCCTATTACACCACCAACACCGCTATCAACAATAATATTAGCATTTTGATATGCGCTGCTTGGATTGGTGAAGTCAACCACAACCTGAGGATTCGTATCTTTGATTGTGGAAGCGAGATCGTCGTTTTGATCTGTCTGAGCCACTAAAGTCATATCCTCAGCTTCGCTGACCGCCTTGACCGATTCTGAACCCATGCGGCCTAATGCGCCATTGACTAAAACTCGAATTCTTTCCTGCATCTGTTTCCTCCATCTCACTTGGCTTGCCCCTTTAACGAACATGGCTTAGGATACGATGGTATATATAAAGGATCAATAGTTATGGCACTGTCTATATTTCACTGCTCATTGTTAATCATTGCATTATTTTTTTCTTTGCTGTCTGAAATGAATCTTCTTCTCCGGTTTAGCATCGCTGGATTTTCATTACTTTTCTTGATTTTTTCTCTTGGAAGACAAAGCAAAAAATATTGGTTTCGCGAGTGGTTGGGCTCTTCTCAACAAAATTCTCTTGCAGCATATTTTTCATTTTCTCTTTTCATTACAGCTGGAATTCTATATTTTTTCCTTCCCTCTTCCGGCATACATCTGAATCTTTCTACTGAAACAAAAAAAGAGACTTTTATCCTTGAATCGTCAACGTTTCGGATTGTTCCTACCCAAATCCCCAATGCTCTTTTACTGCATGAAAATTTCAATTACACACTAAATGGAACATTTTCCACCAAATATCCCATTGAAAAAATGGTGTTTTCTGTAAGCCAAGGCAGTGCAATCTGGTGGATTGATGGAAAGAGAATTGTTGAAAATGAAGGGGACAGCCAAGACAGGCATTTGGCTATTTTCGAAACTTTAGAACCTGGTTGGCATACGATCCGTTGTGAAGGATCATCATCTTCATTATTTCCAATGATTTCATTTGAAACTTCTCCCCATCCCGAATTAGATGCATCTCCTATACAAAGTGCTATATACCCTACAGCCTTGTCTACACATACTCACTATTTGGATGAATTGATTTTATTATTTTGTTCAATTGGTTTTTTTCTGATTCTCCCGCTTATAAATCATAATATTTATAAGATATATTCTGTCTATCAATCCTATCCAGTTGTTTTTTTTCGAGCCACTATGTTGATTGGAATTCTATTATTCATTGGAATACGAATTTATCTACAACCATTTCTCTCAACATCTTTTGAAGCCGACGAAGCTGCTTTCGGCATTATGGGAAATTATTTACTCCAAGGGCAAGCGCCCCCTTTGTTTCATTATGGACAGAATTATCAAGGAACGATTGAAGCATTCCCTTTATCAATATTGATCTCGTTCTTTGGCTCAAATGCTTTTTCCTTGCATTTTTTGCCTACATTCTTTGGTTTCATTTTTTCATTTGTATTGGTATTTTCAATAGCGAAATATTTTGGAAAACTTGCAGGTATGTTCTCTTTAGTTCCATTGATAATTGGGGGTTCTCATTATCATTGGATTTTCTAAAAAATGTGGTTTGGTTATTCATTTTCATTATTTTGCGGTGCTATTCTGTGGTGGGTGGTATTTCAAGTTTACAAAAAAGGTCATTTATCAACAGGTTTGGGATTTGTTTGGGGTGTTTGTTCGGCTCTAAGTCTTTATGAGCTGCCGATTTCATTTCCAATTGTTATAAGTTCTTTATTATCAATATGTTGCATAATATTATATAATACTGAAATTCGTTGGAACAATTTTTATTATAAAATTTTTACGGCTTTTTTCTTCTCGGGTTTGTTATTTGCCCTGGTGATATTTTTACTATTTCTGTTCCCTTATTGGATTAAATTTCTCGATAAAACGAGTACAGACGCCGTAGGGTTTCTAGCAGAAGGAAGAAATCTGTTACCACCAAAAGTGCAGGATGAACATCCTTTATTCGACCGTTTTCTTCAAGAATGTTTACCCACATTATTCGGTTCAAGAGCACCATTTGATCAACAACATTCAGCCAATGGAATTCTTCTTCCATCATTACCAACTCTTCTATTCCTTTTTGGGCTCGTCTCTTTACCCTTTTCTCTTGGAAATCGTTTGAGGGACAAACTTCACCGAAGCCTTTCCCCGATTCATATTCCACTTTGGCTTTTAGCGTTAGGTACTGTTTTTTTGGTTTCATTCTCACCTTTTGGGATTTGGCCCTGGTATGCGATTCCAATTTACATAAGCACACCGATTCTCCTCTATTTCTTTTTCCATCGACTATGGTATTTTTGCCCTGCTGTCTCTATTGGCGCTTTCGTTTTGTACACACTTAGCTTGTCTACCAGTGTTGTTTCTTATTCCGCCCTTTATCAGCAGCCTTTAAGTTTAGCGATTCAAGGACATTCTTTGGAAACAGACTTTTCAAAAGTTCAATCTATATTGAAAGAAAATGATATACGTTATTCCATCTGTGAGCAGGGATATGATTCTTGGTCGAATATAAGTGGAAAAGATTGGATTGGAGAATGCTTGTATTTTGATTCTGATTTGCAGTTATTTTCTATTGACCGGCTCTCCAGGCGCGACCTGGCCGCCGTTCAAGAAATCATGAACTCAGACCGGGTGGCTTATGTTTTTCATAAAGATTTTTTCTTTTCCCCCCCGGCCGATGATAGCGAAACCGGGATTGAACCGATTTCATTGTCAAGCATGGATAAATTGTTCAGCAGTAAACATTTGGATTTTAAACGATATGAAACTCCCCATTACGTGGTCTATATTCCTCCAAAAAACACAACTGTCTTTCGAAAAGGGGATTGGAAATTAAAAGCCTCCAATCAAGCCTTTCTCAGTGCCGCTGTAGACAACAATCTCTCTGTTCGTTTGCAGAGCAGCGATACGTATTGGTCGAGTGGGCCAATTTCCAACGAGGGAGTATGGTTCCAAATTGATTTCCCAACACGTCTTCATTTTTCCAAAGTAATTTTGTTTCATGGAAGCAAAGCGGTCGACCATCCTACAAATTCCCAAGTCTTCTTGTTGGACGAACAGGGGATTCAGTATAATGTCGGTACTCTTACATACGATCAAGAATCCAAAACCTCTTCTCTCAACCTTTATTATTTTGCAGAAGCAAAGGGTTTGTTAATCAAAAGCACTCAACCTTATGATGAACGCTGGTTTACAATAGTAGAAATTTGGATTCGTTGATTGATTGCTGTTGATCCGGCAAAAATTTTTTTTTGTGATGAAGACAGGATGCCTGCTCCGGCATGTAATACAGGCAGGAGGTCTGTATCAAAATATGGATAACCGATCAAAAATTAATTACTCTTTTTAAGCTTCACTATTCTACAAAAAGTTAATATGTTATAAATCAATCGTAACTGGCTAGTTATAGGAAGTGTATTATAAAAAATTGAATCGTCTTTTTATTCCTCCCCCAATGAAATGGGGCCTGCGCGCCGTGGCGTGGAGGTTAGGTGAGGGTTAAGAGTTTTTGCTCTTTATATATTTTCAACCCTACTCCAACCTTTCCCAAGATTGGGAGAGGAATTACTTCAGATCGCTGACCAATTACAATCAATCTAAATTCATCAACTCAAAGGAGAAAGATATGTTTATACCCCCGAAATCGCTAGTCTACATAGCCCTTATTTCCATCGCCGCCGCCATTATCGGTAAGATGTTTGGGATCAATTTCGCAGAAATGGGAATTATTACAGAATTCCCTATTAAACCACTTAGTTTTATAAATTTTGCTGAAGTAATTTTGCTATTATCTATAGCAATTACACTATTACGCAAAAATGATACTCAATAAGTGATTTCAATTAGAAAACAAACCCCTACCATTCAAAGAAAAGGATAGGGGTTTGATTTTTTTGAAGAGATTTTTAACAAAAAACAATTACTTACTGCTCTTCTTCTACATCTTCTAGTTCACCTGGTTTCATATATGAAGCAATTACTATAGTAGAAGGTTCTCTCAGGCCATTGATAGGGCATTCTTCGCAAATATCCAAAGGCGGATCAGGCGGGTCGCAAACGAAATATTCTTGAATTCGTATTTTACTTGGGCTATAGGAAGGACAATAGCACGCTCTCTCAATCGCCAATTCACGGTCAAATCGGCTCCCTTTGATTTGCAATTCCTCATTCTTTCGTACCATAATCACTTTTTCTACCACTCTCTTTTTTACAAAATTAATTTATAGTTAAATAAAAATTTATTTCCAGGATCAGTAATAAGAGTATAACAGATAAAAAAATTTTTGGTTATAATTTATTCTGAACTCTCTTCATCAGGTGGCCTCATGGGCATCAAAACATAAAGAAATGTATCATTTCCCACTCCTTTAAAGATTCCAGGTTTTCTCGAATCTTTCAAATCAATTTCAATTTCATCTTCTTCCATAACTCTCAAAGCATCATTCATAAACTTAAAATTATATCGAATATCTATTTTATCCCCATCATATTGGGCTGCGACAGAATCTTTCCCCTCACCACCGATATCATCACTTTCTCCAATTATTTCAATATTTCCAGGTTCAAAATGCATAATCAACATACTAGTTTCAGAATTGGCAAGGTTTGCAGCTCGTTTTGCAGCTGACGCAAAGTCATTTCGATCAACTTTAACTTTTATATCTCCTTCTGGTGGTATAATTCTTTCATATTGAGGAAAATTATCCACTAATAAATTTGAAATAACTTTTGTATCTCCACAAGTGAATTGAATTTTCCTTTCTTTGATTATTATTGAAACTTCACCTTCATCAGGCAAAGAATTATAAACTTCTTGCATTGTTTTTGTAGGAATTAATGCAGTTATTTGATTTTCCGGTAGTTTAATATCATTATAATAAATCATAGCGAGACGACGGCCATCAGTTGCAATTGCTTTTAGTTCATTTTCCGATAGATCAAATTTAATTCCATCCAACTCATAGCGAGACTTTTCTTGAGATGTTGAAAAGATTGTTTTTCTTATCAATTCCTTCAGTTTTTCAGCAGACAAAACAATCTCATCACCTTCATCCAAAGTAGCGAATGGAGGAAATAGTTCAGCCGATTGGCCTTTCAGCCTTGCATTAAATTTTCCACAGGTGATTTTGACAGAATCTTCTACCACCTCAAATAAAACATCATCTTTTGGCAGGTCGCGTACGATATT
>CAZEZQ010000037.1:14051-14559 GCA_964516245.1 uncultured bacterium
GTAATCAATTTAGATGGGATTACAATTTGCCCTGGCTCTTCTAAGTTTGCTTCACCCTCACATCTTATGGTTAGATTCAGATTCGTAGCCGTAAAATATATTCGATCGTCTTCGCAAAAAATATGGATATTTTCAACAATAGGATTAGAAATCGGGCTGCCAACCGCATTTTGAACAGCAGCAATTCCTCTGTGCCAAGTTTGATGAGAACTCGTAAATTTCATTTTTTATCCACCCGCATAGAAATTCTATATATGTTTTTAAATTTAAACTTCTTTAAAACTATATGTTTAAAGCCTGTTGATAAGTGTTAAATTCAATACTATCCCACTCATATTTTAAAACTTATGAACTGAATAAGTTGAAGTTTAAACCTGAGTGAATGAGAATAAAATGTTTATAAGATATAATTTTAATACAATCCTGTTCATAAAGCGATCTTTATCAACAATTAACTCACAATTTATGAACGGGAAAGAATAGCATAGATAAAAGACAAAGCGAAGCT
>CAZEZQ010000038.1:0-12734 GCA_964516245.1 uncultured bacterium
CGGCGGGTCGAAGGCGGTGGCGGGGGGGTACGACGCGCACGGCTTCCGGCAGCGAACCGAAGCGGTCCACCAGTTCGCGCTCGATCTCGTCCACGTCGCGCACGTCGTCCAGTTCGGCCAGCCGCCGGTATAACTGGATGCGCAGCGAGGGTTCCTCGATGAACGTTGTTGGGATGTAGGTCGGCACCGGCAGATCGATGGTCAGGGTAGGGGCGGCGGCGGGCTGCAAGGACGGCGCTTCGCCCTGACCTTTCAGGTGCTTGACGGCCTGAGCCAGCAATTGGGTATACAGATTGAAGCCGACCGCTGCAATGTGACCACTCTGGCGCGTGCCGAGCATATCGCCTGCGCCGCGAATTTCCAGGTCGCGCAGCGCAATCGACATGCCCGCGCCAAGCTGCGTCTGCTCTCCGACGGTTTCCAGGCGCGCACGGGCGTCAGGAGTCAGGCGGCTGGTGCGCGGGTGGAAGAAGTAAGCATACGCCTGGTGCGCGCCGCGCCCGACGCGCCCGCGTAACTGGTATAACTGTGCCAGCCCGAACCAGTCGGCGCGGTCCACGATCAGCGTGTTGGCGTTGGGAATGTCCAGGCCGCTTTCGATGATCGAGGTGGATATCAGCACATCATAGTCACCGCGCGCGAAGGCGGTCATCACGCTTTCGAGCCGCGTTTCGTCCATTTGCCCGTGCCCGATGGCGATCTTGGCTTCCGGCACGAGGCGGCGAATCCGATCCGCGACCGTGTTGATCGTCTGCACGCGGTTGTGTACCAGGAATATTTGCCCGTCGCGATCCAGTTCGCGCAGGATCGCCTGCCGCACCAGCTTGTCATCGAACACGCCCACGTGTGTCACGATGGGCAGGCGCTCCTCCGGCGGCGTCTGGATCATGCTGATATCGCGCACCCCGGTCAGGCTCATATACAGCGTGCGCGGGATGGGCGTGGCGGTCAGCGTCAGCACATCAACCTCGGTGCGCATCTGTTTGAAGAACTCTTTATGCGTTACGCCGAAACGCTGTTCCTCGTCCACGATCAGCAGCCCCAGGTCTTTGAAGAGTACATCGCTTTGCAGCAGGCGGTGCGTGCCGATCACGATGTCGATCTGTCCTGCGGCGAGTTCGTACAGGATACGGCGCTGCTCGGCAGGGTTGCGGAAGCGTGACAGCATCTCAACCTGAACCGGGAAGGTGATCAGGCGGCGTGCGAACGTGTTGTAGTGCTGCTGGGCGAGTACCGTAGTCGGGACCAGCACAGCGACCTGTTTACCGTCCATCACGGCTTTGAACGCGGCCCGCAGCGCTACCTCGGTTTTGCCATAGCCCACGTCGCCGCAGATCAGGCGATCCATTGGCTGTGAGCTTTCCATGTCAGTTTTGACCTCATTCAGCGCGCGATTCTGGTCCTCGGTTTCAATGTACGGGAACGAGGCTTCGAGTTCATGCTGCCAGGGCGTATCCGGGCCGAAGGCGTGCCCGTAAACATGTTCGCGCGTGGCGTAGAGTTCGAGCAGCTCGCGCGCGACTTCTTCGACGGCTTCGCGCGTGCGTTCTTTGGCGCGCGCCCAATCCTGCGATCCGAGCCGGTTCAACTGCGGCGGGCGGTCGTCCGCGCCAACATAACGCGAAATGCGGTCGGCCTGGTGAATCGGGACGTAGAGCAGGTCGTTTCCGGCGTATTCCACGACCAGGTATTCGCGCTCGCTGTGGTCGATCATGCGTTTTTGCAGGCCACCAAAACGCCCGATGCCGTATTCAACGTGGACGATGTAATCGCCGTCGTCCAGGTCCGCGAAACTGGATTCGGGTGGCAGGGCGCGCGGTTGCTGGTGGCGGCGTGGTTCCGGGCGTCGCCAGCCGAAGATCTCCGCATCGCTGAACAGGTGCAGCCGTATCGATGGCGTTTTGAGCAGCCAGCCCTCGGTCAGCACACCTTCGACAAACGACAGCCTCCCGGCTGTTTCGGGCGACTCGATGTGTGTGACCGGAATGATATAGTCTTCTTGCTCGCCCCAGAGTTCCGCGAGCCGCTGCGCCTGCTGCGTGACGACGACAGCCTGCTCGCCTTGATCGTAGAGTTTGCTTAATTCGTCGATCACGGTGCGCAGCTTGCCCCCGTAGCGCGCCTCCGGCTCGAACAGGTCGCCGATTGCTAATGTCCCGGCGGCGGGATATTCCGGGTTTGCACCCAGGTGCAGCACGCGGCGCGTCGAGAGGATATCTTGCAGTTCGGCCCAGGTCAGGTACGGCAGGGGGTAATCAGTCGGGATGCGGCCCGCTGAGAGCTTGTCCTCGCGCACGCTGATCGCCTGTTCTTCGAGGTCGGCCATGCTGTCTTGCAGCGCGCCCCAGTCCTCGACCACGATCACGGCCTCGTCAGGTAGATAATCAAACAGCGTGGCCGGGTTGCTGTACAGGTAGGGCAGGTAGTATTCGAGCAGCGGGAAGGCCGTCCCGGTGGCGAGTAGTTCGTGATCGGGCAGCAGCGAGGTTATGTCAGCTTCGGGATCGGGTTGTGTGGCGAACCACGCGCCCAGGCGCTCCGCGACATTGGGCGCGTAGCGCGGCAGGGCCTCGCGCGCGGGTCCAATTGGCACCCGGTCGATGCTCTCCAGGGATCGTTGTGTCGCCGGGGAAAATGTACGAATGCTCTCGATCTCGTCGCCGAAAAACTCGATGCGCACCGGTTGCTTGGCGGCCATCGGGAACACGTCCAGGATTCCCCCTCGGCGGCTGAACATCCCCGGTTCGATCACAATCGAGGACGGTTCGTAGCCGAATTGCAGCCAGGTGCGCAGCAGCGTTTCCGGTTCGGCGCGCCCACCCACGCGCAGCAGGCGTGTTCCGGCATGGAACTCGCGCACGGGCATGGTGCGCTGCATCAATGCGTGTGCGGAGGACACAAGCACGGGCGGGGGGATATGGGGATCGGGGTGTGTGCCCACCGGCTTAACCAGGGTTGCCAACGTTTTCAGGCGGTTTTGAATCGTGACCGGGGTCCAGGGCGCGTGTTCGTAGAAGATCGCGTTCGGTTCGGCGAAGCGCTGGATGGGGCGTTCTGGCAGCCAGACCGGAAATTGTTCGGTCACGTTATGCGCGCGATCAATGCGCCCGGTCAGGATGATCATCGGGTGGGATAGATCGCGGGCCAGTGCTGCCAGCATGTAGGGCCGGGCGGCGCGCAGCAGGTATTGATCCGGGACTGTCTGCCCGGTTTGCAGCGCGGACAGCAGGGATTGATAAGTGGCGGTCTGGCGCAAAAGGTCCAGCAAACCGGTGAGCTGCATATGTATGGGTATCCTGGTGGGTGCTAACTGTTCGTGCTGTCGTCAGAGGGTGGCGCGGCGTCTTGCGCGGCATCAGCCGGTTTGGTGAAGCGTGACGCGACGTCGCTCGCCGTGCCGTTGTAGCGATTCATGGCGGTGTCAATGCCATCGGTGAGCCACGTTTCCACAGCTTTGATGGTGCGGTTTATGGCTTCGGTGATGATCGCCTCTTCGCTGGCGTCGAAGCGCCGCAGGACGTAGGCGGCAGGGTCCATTTCCCCCGGCGGGCGGCCAATGCCGAAGCGGATACGCGGGATATCTTGCGTGCCGAGTTTGCGCACAATGTCGGTCAGTCCTTTGTGCCCGCCCGTGCCCCCTTTGGGGCGAATACGCAGCGTCCCAGGGGCAATATCCAGATCGTCGAGGATCACCATGATCTGCGACGGCGGAATCTTGTAGAACGTCGCTAACCCCTGTACGGCGCTGCCGCTGAGATTCATAAACGTCTGCGGTTTAGCTAGCAGCACGGATTTACCCGCCATCGTGCCGGTGGCGATTTTGGACTTGGATTTCTTTTTGCGCTCATACGCCAGCCCGTGTGCTTCGGCCAGCGCATCTACGCACCGGAAGCCGATGTTGTGGCGTGTGTTATCGTATTCGCGGCCTGGATTGCCCAGCCCCACAATCAAAAAACGTTGGCTCATGTCGCTCATGCCAGGGTGTGTACGGAACGGTTAATATGGATCGTTGTCGGGTTCGTCTTGAATTTGCCACAGCAAACGGCGTGTATAGGGGCGCAGACGACCGCGCAGCCCCACATAGAAGAGCATAACAGCGAATATCCCGATTGCCAGATAAACCCCCGAACAGAACGCCGCACGCACACGCCCGGTATTGATGCGTGTTGTAGAACCGGTGTTTGATGCCGCACTACCGCCGGTTGAGGAATCTCCGGCAGGATCAGCGGCCCCGATGACAACTTCAGGCGTGGCGGGGCTGTTGCTGGGTGGCTGCTGGATCAACGAGGTTGGCGTTGGGCCTGATCCCGGCGAAGCCTGCGGAACAGGATCATTTCCGGTGGCGACTGTCGGCACCGGGGTAGGGGCGCTGTTGACGATACGCAAACCCGTGACCACGAATTCCCCGCCGACCTGCTCATCTTGCAGAATCACGCGCAGCCGCAGCCGGTAAACACCGTCGGGCACGACATTCGTACTCCAGGAACCGAGGACACCATCGGAAACCTGCTGCTGCACGGGCGGCTGTACCAGCAGCCAGGGCGCGTTCGGATCGGTCAGATCGTTGTATTCCAGCCGGTAGCTGGCAAACGCGGTCGGATGTCCGGCGCTGCCGGTAATAGTCACCTGCCCGAACAACTGCGCGTTGTCAGCCGGAGATGTGATCACCGCAGTGGCTGCCTGTGGTTCCTGGGCGGCGCTTTGGGGTGGTTGGACTGTTGGGAATGCGATCAAGCCGATA
Organism: uncultured bacterium; assembly: GCA_964516245.1. GTDB lineage: Bacteria > Hinthialibacterota > Hinthialibacteria > Hinthialibacterales > Hinthialibacteraceae > CAZEZQ01. The sequence goes on from CAZEZQ010000038.1 coordinate 4,742, forward strand.
AATGCAGCTATCAGCCCGTATGCCAGCCGGCGCATGATGAAATTTCCTCACTGAATCGCGGCGCGAAATAACCCAATGAGTTTAACAATCGCCGTGTCAAACTGCAATAAACCCGCGCAGATAGGCACAAAACCCGGCCAACGCATTGACACGGCTCTTGAAAGTATGCAATAATCTGTCTGCGCTTGTTTGATTTGCCACCCAACAAATCAAACGGCCTCAACCTTACCATCCCAAAACAAAGGAGGTGGTGTCTAATGAACGATAGTTATCGCATTAGCGGCGCTGTGACACTCCTCCTTGTTTCTAGCAAGTAGGTGTCACAGCGCCCCACGGCCAAGCCCTCGAAGTCTCTTCGGGGGCTTGTCTTTTTTTGTGGAACGGGGTTTCACCAACACAAGATTGTACAATTAGCACTATTCTTGATGACAACCCTAATGTGAAAACCTTTGCCTCGAACTGCGCGTTCGCGGTAAAATGCAGCCTGTTGGAAAATGCCCAATACTGATCTTGGGCGCAATGACACGCATCATTGCCCAATCCTGCGCATGAGCCTGTGCTCACAAAAAGACTTGGGCTGTCCCATTAGGAGGGGTTTATTAGATGTTCGAAATGGATATTGAAGTATACGAGCAGGTCATGATTTTTATCGTGCTTGCCATTGCGGGCGTAGCGCTTGCTTACGCCATGTGGCTGCGCAATTACATCATGGCTGCCCCGAAGGGCAACGAAGAAATGCAGCGGTATTGGGGCTACATCCGCGACGGTGCGAATGCATACCTGCGGACCCAATTACGTACTGTGGTAGTGCTGATCGCGCTGCTGACGGTTGCCATGTTCCTGAGTGTGTTTGTTGTCGAACCGACTCCGGAAGCTAACGAGTTCTTTGAAGGTGATAAAGACCAGGCACGACTGGTGATTGCCGTTGCGCGTGCGCTGGCTTTTGTCATGGGGTCGTCGTTCTCCGCGATGGTCGGATTCTTCGGCATGAATATGGCGGTGCAGGGTAACGTGCGCGTGGCGGCGGCTGCCGACCTCGGCGGTTACCAGGACGCGCTGAAAATCGCGTATCGCTCCGGGACCATCACGGGTATGCTGACTGATGGCCTCGGTTTGTTTGGCGGTACGATCATCTTCATCATCTTCGGCAAAGCATCGCCGGACGTGCTGCTGGGCTTCGGCTTTGGTGGTACGCTGTTGGCGTTGTTCATGCGTGTGGGTGGTGGTATCTATACCAAAGCAGCGGACGTGGGTGCTGACCTCGTGGGTAAGGTTGAGGCCGGCATGGAAGAAGACGATCCGCGTAATGCGGCGGTTATCGCCGATCTTGTCGGTGACAATGTGGGTGACTGCGCCGGTATGGCGGCGGACATCTTCGAGAGCTACGAGGTGACGATTGTTTCCAGCCTGATCCTCGGTCTGGCGCTCACATCGCTTAACGGCGAACTGTACTGGATCGTGCTGCCGCTGCTGGTACGCGGTGTTGGCGTGATCAGTTCGATTGTCGGCACGTATGCGGTGTCGATGTGGCGCGTAGACGATGCCGAAGAAGCCATGTACAAGAGCTACGAGGTGTCCAGCGGTATCACGATCATCTCGACCTTCTTCCTGGCATGGCTGTATGCTGGTCAGCTCTCGCTGGCGACTCTGGTGGCGGTCGGTGTGGCGTTGGCGGTTGCGTTTAACCCGTTGACTTCTTATGCGACCAGCGCTAAGAGTAAGCGTGTCCAGACCATCTCGGCGGCGACGCGCTTCGGCCCGGCGTCCGTGATCCTGGAAGGGCTGGCCCTGGGGTATCTGTCGAGTGTGTGGGCGCTGTTCGTGATCGTCGGCAGCCTGACGGCTTCGATCCTGGTCTACAGCTTCGAATTCCCCCACGAATACAAACTGCCGGTGTTGATTATCGGCGTGGTGCTGGCTGTGATCGCGCTTGTGCGCGGGATCACGCGTAAACACCTGGTGGAAGGCTTCTTCCTGGCGATGTGGATCATGGTAATCGCTATGTTCCTGATCAGCATGCACGAAGTGCCAGGCATCCACCGTTACAGCTATGTCCTGTTTGGTGTGACGTTGATCGGTGTTGGTATGCTGTCGCACACCGGTAACAATGTGAGTATGGATACCTTCGGCCCGATTTCCGATAACGCGAACGGTATCGGCGAACTGGCTGGTATGAGGCCGGAAGCACGCCAGATCATGGCCGACCTTGACGCCGCCGGTAACACGACCAAGGCTATCACCAAAGGCGTTGCCATTGGCTCCGCGGTGATCGCGGCGGTGTCGCTCTTCGGTAGTTTCTTCTCGGACATCCAGCGCGTTGACCCGGACTTCGAGGAAATCGTGAATCTCGCCAATCCGACCGTGTTCGTCGGTTTGCTGATTGGTGGTTCGCTGCCGTTGTTGTTCAGCGGCCTGCTGATCAAGGCTGTGAACCGTGCTGCGGGCGAAATCATGGCAGAAGTGCGCCGCCAGTTGCGCATTCCGGAAGTCGCCAATGGTACCCAGACACCTGACTACGCGCGCGCTGTCACGATCTCGACGCGTTCCGCGCAACAGGAACTGGTTCCGCTGGGCCTGATCTCGGTGTTGGCTCCGATTGCGGTCGGTTTCCTGCTGAAAGAAGAGGCACTCGGCGGCTTCCTGGCAGGTGTGATCCTGACCGGGCAGTTGTTGGCCGTGTTCATGTCGAATGCCGGTGGTGCCTGGGATAATGCCAAGAAGTACGTGGAAGATGGTAACTTCGGCGGCAAAGGCAGCGATAACCACAAAGCCAGCGTCGTTGGTGATACCGTTGGGGACCCGCTGAAAGATACGGCTGGCCCGGCGTTGAACCCGATGATCAAGGTGATGAACCTGGTGGCGTTGATCGTTGCCCCGTTAGTCGTGGAATATGACGGCTACAGCCCCGGTATCATCATCGGTATCGTGGTATCTATCGCTCTGATCCTGTGGTCCGTGCGCCGCAGTGACCGCGAAGACCCGAATCTGATGCAGGAAATCGACGACCGCGTGACGGCGGACATGGTTTCAGGCGAATAACAGAAACATCTTCAGCGTGTCCAAACGCTGCGTATAAGTAGACGATAACGGCTCACGGGCATTGAAATACTGTGAGCCGTTATTTATTCTCATGATGTTATTGTACAATGGCGAAAATATGAACCGAACTAAAATTTATATTCTGGACAATGCGGCATGACAACAGCTTATGTATACGACGAACGATTTTTGATCCATACGATGGAAGGCCACCCGGAATTTGCGGGACGGCTGGCCGCGATTGATGACCAGTTTGCGCAGGCCGGACTGTATGAACGTGTGATCCGGCTGGACGTGTCGCCTGCTTCACAGGATACCATCGCTGCGGTACACACCGAAAAGTATCTGGCACGCCTGGCGCGTACCGCGACCAGCGGACCGGCCATGTTTGGTCTTGATACTTACGTGATGCCGCGCTCGTATGAAATTGCCTGTCTGGCTGCGGGGGGCGTGATCGGTGCCGTCGATGCGGTGATGTCGGGGACGGCTGACAATGCCCTGGCTGCTGTGCGTCCCCCTGGTCACCATGCCATACCAACCGCCGGGATGGGATTCTGTCTGCTCAACAACATAGCAATTGCGGCCCGTCATGCGCTGCGCATCTATGGGCTGGAGCGCATTGCTATCGTGGATTTCGATGTGCATCATGGCAATGGCACGCAGGACGCCTTTTACAGCGATCCGGCGGTTTTATTTGTTTCGTCGCACCAATCGCCGCTGTATCCGGGTACGGGGTCGATCCACGAAACCGGGCAGGGGGCTGGCAAAGGTGCAACCGTAAATATCCCGCTGCCGCCGGGGGTCGGCGATCAGGGCTATGTACGTGTGTATGATGAGATTGTGATGCCGCTGGTCCAGCGTTACCAGCCGCAGTTGATACTGGTTTCCGCCGGTTTTGACGCGCATTGGGCTGATCCACTGGCTAATATGAAATTGTCATTGAATGGTTATAGTATGCTTGCTCAAAAACTGTGCGATCTCGCTGCGGAACTCTGCGGGGGGCGGATCGTGTTTGTCCTGGAAGGCGGGTATAATTTGCAGGTGTTGGCGCATGGCTGGGCCAATCTCGCTCATTTGTTGTTAGGTGAAGATATTGTTATTGATCCAATAGGTGAGGCTTCTGGTGGAGAAACTGTCTTTGCGCATATTGTTGGTCTCATCAAACAGATCCATAACTTAACCTGATACCAATCTGGGATAGCTTGCGATCTGATACCTTGCATTGCATAATGAAGGTAAGGTTGGGGCGGAAAACAGAAAGTTTTGAGAAATGAGTTAACGATGGTTAACACAACAACCCTGCGAGCGTATCTTGATGACCTCGAAGCTTTGCTGAAGGCGGGCGATACAACGAAGGTCATTACGCATTGTCGCTATATTTTGCAGCACTATCCCCAGAATGTGGGGGCCTACCGGCTGCTGGCGCGCGCGCTGCTGGATCGCGGGCAGCGTGACGCTATTCCAGCCTATTTTGATGAGGCCCTGGAAGTCTTCCAGCGGGTGCTTGGTGTGCTGCCTAATGACGTAATTTCACATCGTGAAGTGGGGCGCACTTACCGCCTCAAAGAGCAGTCTGATCGCGCGATCTGGCACATGGAACGCGCCTATGAGCAGCAGCCCGGTGACAGCGAAGTGCAGGATATTTTACGACAGCTTTATGCACAGCGGGCGGGCGGCAGCGTGCCGATCAAAATTCAACTGACACGCGGGGCGCTGGCGCGCCAGTACATCAACGCGCAGTTGCATAACCAGGCCCTGCTTGAACTGCGTACCGCGCTCGAAGAAACACCGGATCGCATTGATTTATTGGTGTTGCAGGCCGAGACATTGTGGGAAACGCAGCACCCGATTGAAGCCGGTGAGATGGCCGTACAGATTCTTAAAAAGCTGCCTTACTGCCTGTCGGCCAATCGTATTATGGCGCGTTTGTGGCTGGACAATGAGCGCCCAGCCGATGCGCAGCCATTCCTCAACCGCATTGAGGCTGTAGACCCCTATGCTGCCCGCGAAGTGCTGCACCCCGATGCCCATGCGGCAGATACGAATGTGCTGGCACGGTTGGATTATGAGGTGCAATCACAGGCGGCGATGTCCTCTGAAACGCCGGAGTGGTTGGCCGATCTGGACGAAGCGGAAATTGCCGAACTACCGGCTGGTAGTGTGCAGCCTTTCGCCGTTGATCTCGATCAGGCTTTTTCCCTGGATGCGCCTTCCGGTGATGTGTCCGAAGATGCTTTTGCGGATTGGCTGGGCGTGATGTCAGATGCGGACGAACCCGCCGATATCACACCGGAGAGTGAGTGGCTGCCGCCTGGTGGAATGCCTGATCCGCAAAATGATATTGACGACGAGGTTTTTCCTGCCATGCCGGGGGAAGTTCCTGACTGGCTCAGCGGGGCAGCAGGATTCAATGAACCGGTTGAGGCGAGTAGTGATCGCGCAGATGTTGATCCCCTGGGAGTTGAATCACCGGATTGGATGTCTGGTACGCCGGATCTCGAAAGACCGGACGAAATGCCCGGATGGTTAGAAGATACACCAGGTGCGCCGTCATTTGCGTTGGATGCGGGCGATGAACAAGCAGCAGATGATGATTGGCTTCCGCCAGCACGTGATGAGTCTGTCCCGCGTGCCCCTGAGACGCCCGTGCTTGATTCCGACTTCGCTTTCTGGCATGGTGATTCGTACCTGTATGACGATCAGGGCCAGGATGAGCCGCAGTCCGACGCAGATAGCCCGTTAGAATCCGGGCACGATGAGTCTGAACCGGATGAGGTCATTCCGACGGAAGACTCGTTTGGGACGCTGTATGATGATGACTGGCTGCGCGATGAGTCGCCATCTGAGCCGGACGTTGATACGCATGATGACACGTTAGAAAACGAGATATCCGAGGTGGGCGAGGCCCCCGACAGGCGGCAGTTTGCCAGCGGGTTTACGGATTTGCTTGCGGGCGAGTCAGAACGCCGCATTCACGATACAGATCAGGACGATGATGCCGGTGAGGTAGTTCCGCCTGCGTGGTTGGCGGGTTTCGCCGATTCTGAGGTATTGGGGCAGTCTGCCGGTGATGATCCGGATCAGGCGAATGCCTGGGCATCGGACCCGTTGTCTATGGATGAATTCGACATCAAACCTTTTGCTGACGATGCAGCGGATGAATATCAGCCGCAGGTGAGCGAAGCTGATCTCATTGCCGGGATTCTGGCGGGAGAAGACGATATCCCGCTTTCTGATCCCGGCGATAATGTGGCGGATACGGACGAGGACGCGGATTCTGCCGCAGCGGTTAGCGATCACGTGCCGTCAGAGGAAAGTGTACCGGACGCTGATTCGGAGCAAGCGTGGACCTGGGCATTTGACGAAAATCGTGCGGACGAGGACACCCTTATGCCGGAGCCTGAAGACGAGCCGGAGCGCTCGGATGATGCGCAAGCTGCATCGCTCGGTGAGGAGGTGGATGATTTCGCAGAGTTACCTGCTGATGAAGCGTTAGACTGGATGTTGGACCCCGAACTTGATTTTTTCGCCCCGTCTGCGGAGCAGATGCCGGTCCTGTCTGAGCTTGAAGCTGAAGAACCCGAACCGGGTGTTATGCCTCTGTCAGAACCTGAAGATACTGGGGATGAAGGCGATTGGTTGGAAGCAATTGACGCGCTCAATGCCGGGGGAATCGAGGAAATCTCGGTGACTCCTGATACGACCGATGACGACTTTGTGCCTGGTTTGGCGAGTGAACTACCCGATTCTGAACAGAATTGGCTGGATGCTATTGACGATCATGCTGCGCCTGTTCCATCTGATGTCAGTGAACCCGAAGCAGTGTCAACGGATATGGGGGAATCGGTTGCGGATGATGATTGGTTGAGCGCGCTGCCGGATAGTGATGCGGATACCACAGCGAGTCACGATCAGGAACCGGCGGAACCGGATCAGCCGCGCGCGGTCGATGTGCCGGAAAGCACACCGGATGATATCGCGGCATTGTGGGCCGCAGAAGATACCCCGGAACAGGTTGAATCCGGCGAAGATGACGCGGATAGTTCGCCCTGGCTAGCGGATATGGCGCTTGATGAGGAACAGCCGGTACGTGATGCTGTCGATGTGGACCATGAGCAGGACGAGATTTTGTCCCAACCTTACGATCCGTTTGATGAAGGCCACCCAGAGAATATCCCGCAGTATGAGTCTGCTAAAGACACCGGGGTTTTACAGCCGGACGAATTGCCTGCCTGGATGACGGCATTTACTGGCGAGGAAATGCCGCCAGAGCCAGAAGAAGACCAGGAAGAAAATATCCCGGATATGCTGGTGCTGGAACCCGACGATGATGCGGACGAACCGCATACTTTGTATGAGGAACCTGCTGACGAGAGCAGCATGGCTGCCGTGACAGACAGCATGAGAGACCTGGTCGCTGCGGGGGATGATTTCGAAGATGAAGATGCCTACGATGAGGAAGTCGGTGAGGACGGTATGCCGTCCTGGCTGCGCCAGATTGCCCAGTCCGAAGCGGATAAGCTGGATGATTCACTCTTTGATCAACCGGATGTCTACAGCAGTTCGGCGGAAGAGAGCGGTGTGCTGCAACCTGGGACCGAGGATGACTGGTTGCAGGTCATAAGTGAGCAATCCGATGATGATGGGGCGGCATTGGATGCAATCTTGTTTGGTGATGACGATGAGCAAGACTCCCCGGTATCCGCTCCGGCAGGTGTAGAACAGGCGGTGCCAGACCTGGATACGTTGTTCGGTGACGAACTGGTGGATGATCTTGTGCAAGGCGATGACGACGATCTGGACCTGGACGCGATCCTGTTCGGTGCGGAGCAGGCCGGGGATGCGCCCGAAGCCGCGCTGGATGAGCCAACCGAGGCGGGCGCGCAGGACGACGAGGACCTGGACCTGGACGCGATCCTGTTCGGTGCGGAGCAGGCCGGGGATGCGCCCGAAG
>CAZEZQ010000038.1:12834-14427 GCA_964516245.1 uncultured bacterium
CCGCGCTGGATGAGCCAACCGAGGCGGACACGCAGGATGACGACGTGTTCGCAGCTCTATTCGAGGAGTCTGAGCCGTTTGGCGAATTAGACCTGGTTGAAGAAACTGAGGGTGCCGAACTCGATTTCGATTTTGAACCGGCTAAAGCGATTGATCTGGCAGTGGATGAAACCGACCTTTCTGAAGCGGAATTCGATATTTTCGATGATACCAGCGCGCCATCTGTTCTCGCCGATGATCAGTTTGCGGAACCCGACAATATAGCCCATACTAAGGAGGCTGAGTCGGAAACCGTCGCGGACCTGTTCTATGATGAGGATACGTCTGCTGACACCGATGAAGATTTCGCCTTTGAGGATGATATCATCCCTGTTTGGCTGCGGCGTCCACGCGAGAGCGATTTATCTGGAGACTCGTCAGATACAGGACAAGACGATGTGCCTCCCCAGGCTCCCGAATGGCTGCGCGATGTCTTCGAAGAAGGTAATGGCGAAGATGGCGATGGTGATGACTTTGATTTCGACTTTGACTAGCAGAGCAGTCGCCTGACTGACACCCTGAGGAGGATGTGGCATGGTACCGCCCCCCGACAACACGGGCGATGAATTCCCCGATTTCGATAAGATGTCTTTCGAAGAACAAATGGCATGGTTGGAAAGCCTTGCCAAACGGCAGGGTGCCGGGCAAGATGAACTGACCACGTCTGCTGATCTGGATATCCCTTTGCCTGAAAATGCCGTGGTCGATGAACCGGGGTATGTGCCATTTGAGGGCAGCCGCAGCGCACGCGAATTACAGGAAAAAATGACGGCTGAGGCTGCGGCTCCTGAAATGGAAACATCCCCAATACCGTCCAGCACCGCGCCAGAAGAAGTTCCACAAGACGTGGTTGATGAACCATCTGAACCGGCGTATGCGATGCTGCACGCCGAGAGCGATGATGATCCCATGAACTGGTTGGACAGCCTGACCGTCCAGCCCGATCAGGAATCAGGCGCACCGGATTTCTTTACTGAGTCCGAAGACGACCAGCTCGAAGAACCGGCGGACTTGCTCTCTGTGCTTGACGAGTTTGACGACGACTCGGATACGCGCGAATTGTTCGCGGAACTTGACGACGAGCCAGAATTCGACGGTGAAATGGAGCCGCCCGCTGCGCCAGCGGTAGAAGCGCGCGCAGAGCTTCCCGCCGCTGATGTGGATGATCCACTGGCCGGTATGGACCCGATGGCGTGGTTGGAATCGCTGGCGAAACGCCAGGGGGCTAACGCCGCCGAACTCACCACTTCAGCCGATCTCGAAATTGACGAGGTCGCAGAGGATGCGGTCGTGGATGAACCGGGTTATGTGCCGTTTGAGGGCAGCCGCAGCGCGCGCGAATGGCAGCAGTCGGTATCGCTGGATGCACAGCAGCCCGACATCGAAGAGATTGAGACCCCCGAACCCGAACCGGCAGCTTCGCCCGCTGAATTGTTTAGCAGTAAAACTGAGGTTGGTGAACAGGCCGAGGCGGAAGAGGAAGCATCCTTCGATTGGCTCGAACCGCTGACAAGACCACAAGATGTTGGCGAAACTGAAAGGCCCGCACCGGCA
>CAZEZQ010000039.1:0-3457 GCA_964516245.1 uncultured bacterium
CCACCAAGGCGCGTCTATGACCTGCGCTCCAAAAAAGACATTTTGCCGAATCGTCAGATCAAACTTACCCCTCACAGATTCCCGAACATCCAAAATCCGCTAAAGAGACGCTTTCATATTGTCCCCGGGTATAGGGATACCCACTGGTTTTGCTGCCACTGACTGGGTGATAAATGCGCCCCCGGCTCACAATACCATTGCTGGATTCATAAGGGACATGAGCGATGGGTTGAACTTGATCCAACGTCGGACCTACCGAAACAATAAAGAATGATGCATTGATGTTCTGCTGCCAATAGATGGGTGACATTACATTGATGCGGTTTGTTCCTGAGGTGCTATGCGGCTCGGCATGATACTGGCCGCAGAACCATTCCCAAACTGTAGTTTTATCCTCCACTTGAAACGGATCCTCCACGCTGCTGGACATATAAGCAATGGGTGAAGTAATAAATTTATGCTGGGCTTTGCAGCGGTCGGCATGGGGCGGCCAGGAATTGTTATCCAAATGGTAGTTGAGATAGGCATCGCTGATAGAGCGCATTTCAGCTTTAGTTTTCGCCACCTTGGCTTTGATTTGAGCATTCAGAAAATTGGGCACGGCTATCGCCGCTAAGATCCCGATAATGGCAACCACGATCAGAAGTTCAATTAGAGTAAACGCGCGCATTGTTTCCTCACTTGTTGGTAAAAAGTTTTTTCGAAAATTATTTCATAAACGTTAAAGCCTTGTCAAACAAGATTCATGTTAATCGAAAAATCAGTCATTTCGTAGTTTTACCGAAATGATATTCATAATTTATCCTTATGTTATTCACCACTTGCCAACTTACGGATTAGTACTTACGGGCGCTATAGTAAAAGTATCCAAACAATCGTAACCATTTAGCCATCTGAAAACATTTTTATTTCGCCCTTAAGGGCTAGGGGTTTTGTGTTTCTTTTTTCCAGGGGCGATTGCCCCTGGCTATCATATGGCGCCCCCGTTGGGAAATTTTTTTTATTCGGCTAAATGGATACCCTTTCTCAGATAAACCAACCGTACTGTTCTCCTTAAGGCTCGATGCACATCCCTTTGCAGCGAGTTTAATGAGAACACCTGGCAAGAATGGCAAAAACGGGGGAAAGATGTGCACTCAAAATACACCGACCCACTTTTCGTTGATCCTGAAAACTACGGTTTTCGCTTAAAATCCAACTCACCGGCATTTGACTTGGGATTCCGGCCGATTGATATGGAGAAGGTGGGGCCAAGGCAATAATAAAGCAGAATGGTGATATAATGAATAAAAAACAGACAGGTAGATGAAGAATGTAGAAAGTTGCTATTTGAACGATTGGGGGATCGAAATTTGTCAGATTTTATAATTGAAGAAAGACGTGAGGCTCGCTTTTCTCACCCCCCCTGGCACACCCAATAAAAATACGATTCATAATACTCGTTCAACATTGAACCCCGATTTACGATTCGAACCTGGATTGAACTATCATTGATATATTCGGCGGGGATGCGAAACACCGGTTCATACCAGTTCCATGTGGTTCCCTCTGCCGACCATCGGTCAACGAAAATTTTATCCACAAACACATCCATCTGATAATGAAAGCGGTCGTGTCTGCCGGTGCTGTCGCAGGTTCGCATGATCAGAAATGCGTCCTGATTCTCATTTAATCCATCCAAACGAAATTCTTCTTCTCCTTCCACCCTCCGGCCCGCGTCTAAAATGTCGTAATACTTCAGCAAACCTAGTTGTTTCAGCCGGGGAATTAGAACGTTTTGTTCGTCTTCAATATGCGGCCATAAAGAATCGATCTCTTCGTGATACCCAAAGTTCCGCCGCAGTCGAATGGCTTGTTGGGGATAGGCTTTCCCCTCAAATTGGTATGTATACTCGTGTGCATGTTCGCTGAAAACATCAGCCACATCAAACGAATCCACCACAGACCAATTTCTCTGCAGCGTTGCCGGACGCGGCTGGGTTTCCATACCGTCATAACTCCAATTCACCTGATAAATATGTTTTTGAAATTCCCGGTCAAAGGGATCGTGAAATACAACCAAGGGTTTCCAGAATACATCAAAGGTTTTGGCAGTTGCTTCAAACCATGTAGGAAACAACGCGGCATATTGGGGACGCTCGGTTAAGGGGATATTTTGCATACGTTCATACAATGCGCCTTCTCCCATACGGTAAGGCAACGCAAATCCATTGCTTGCCAACCCCACAAAATCCAATATGGGTTTTTCTCCGAAGTAAGCCAGTGCGCCGGCATCGTTAATGGCTAATGGTTTATCCGAAGGAAGGTTTTTGCTAACCCACTGCGCAGTTTGAATCTGTTTTTCATAAATGGTGGTTGAATTTTCCGCATAACGATTGATCCATACCGGATAATAGGTCCCCGTTAGTGTCAAACCAAAAACGATTATGGCAATAAGATAAACCTGGTCTTTCACACGCCAAAATAACAATACGGTTTGAATACCGAGAATCGATAACAATACCAAGAGGGGATAAAGAGGGGCGAAATAGCGAAAGTTATGAAGCGACCATACCTGCAATGTCGCGATAGCAAAGAGCACCACCAGCAAGGGAACCGCAAAAATATACATTCGGTATCCCCACCCTTTCGGCTCCACAAAACCGGCCCCCAGGCAGCCCAACACAACAAACAACAACATACCCGGCAGCAAATATTCTCCTTGATTGGGTGTAATGCTTGGGTCCCCCAATAAAAACAAAACGATACTTTGCAAGTTGTTTGTGACTTCCTGCCATATTTCATGCGAAGTCATTAAGGGATGAAACAAAAGGCTTTTTGCAATCAATGTGTTGGAAGCCGGTTCGCCGGTGGCCAAACGAAAAAACAACGAGGGCCCCAATACAGCAAACAGAAACCCTAAAAAGGCTGCCACTATTCGTATGTTCTCGCGCTCATCAGAAAAAGTTGGTGGTTGAACCATGAGCCGAATGGCAATCAAACACACAGCGATAATTTGCCCCTCCGGACGGCAAAGCGCCAAACACGAGCATGCAGCCAATGTGGAATACCACGAAAACCCGGTCTTAATGGATTCATAAAACGCCCAAAACATCAATGCGGCAAACAAGGCGATTTCCATTCCGCTCCAAGCAGCCCAGGCGAAATAACCTGAGAACCATACAAATACGCAGGTTCCCCACCCCGCCAAAGGTAATGAAAGTTCCATTCCAATCTGCACGGCAAAGAAAAAGAGAAAAGTAATGGATAGAAGCGCAATAAAATGCGACCAGAAAATTATCGTATGCTCTTGAAAACCGAGAAAATATCCCAACGCGATTATATGAACATACAAAAAACTGGTTGCGCCGCTGCTGATTTCGCTTTGGTTTTGATATTGAAAATAGTTCCCTTGAGCAATTTGTTTCCCGTACTGAAAGTGGATGAAACTATCATCCAAGGGGAGAGACCACGCTCC
>CAZEZQ010000039.1:3467-5244 GCA_964516245.1 uncultured bacterium
GTATTGCACACCGATAAAAAGAATTCCCTGTAGCAAAGCCAATACAAAAAAAAGAATCAGGCTCTTCCACGAAAGAAAAGGCAGCTGGGTTTTCATCATGCAACTAAAACGATCCTTATTGATTCGACCATGCGATACGAAATCCACCCGTGTTGCGGCGGTTGCCGGGGGTGAATTTCCCCCGGTCTGCGGCACGCAAATATTCATGCCGCGCCATCCACGATGCTCCTCGAAATACCTTTTCGGTCCCTAACTTTGGACCGGCCGGGTCTGTTTGCGCCTGGTGAAAATACGGTCCATACCAATCCGCCGTCCATTCCCAAACATTTCCATACATATCATACAATCCCCAAGGATTCGGTTTCTTTTGCCCGACGGGATGGATTTCTCCTTCTGAATTTCTGCGAAACCAGGCATGTTCCATGGTTTCTTCAATCGTGGGCCTGTCTCCAAAATAGGTTGTCATATCCGTACCCGCCCGGGCGGCATACTCACGTTCTGCTTCGGTGGGGAGATGAAACAAACCTTCTTCCACCAAATTATTGAGTCTTTCTAAATACTCTTGAACATCATACCAACTCACCCGATTCACAGGCAAATTGGCGCCGATTTGCGTGGAAGGGTTTTCATCCATCAATGCCAGCCATTGCGCTTGGGTAACTTCATATTTCCCCAAATAAAAATCGTGAGAAATAATCACCTTGTGTTGCGGACCTTCGTTTGGTTCCCTGCCCCACTCATCTTCTGGACTGCCCATCATAAACTCACCGGATGGAATTCGCACCATCACCAAAGGAACCGCATCGTTGGGTAGGTTCGGCAATTCAATCACCACTTCACGGCCTTGAAATTGAACCGCATCCGCCGTTTGTTCTTTCAACTCTTGTGCTGCGCAAGAGACTATCAATAGCAATAGCCCCAAACAAAGCCATACGTTGTGCATTTTATTGTAATTCATTGTTGTCCCTCACTGATTCATTTTGTTCATTATAAAGCGAAATTTGTTCAAGATAAACAATTGGAGATTTGTATATTGAAAAAAGAGTAAAATCAGATTTCAAATCAAACGTTCATAAATCTTACTGGAGTACTTGACAAAATTACAAAAGTTTTGTATACATAACTAATGGCTTAAACGCATTCCATATATTTTTTCAAGATACATGTGTAAAGCATACAGAAAAGTATATTCAACACGAGATAAAGGAGTAATATTTATGCAGTCCCCACAGCGTCACGGCTTCACATTGATAGAGCTATTAATTGTGGTTGCCATCATTGGCATTCTAGCCGCCATTGCCGTGCCAAATTTTCTCAATGCCCGCATCAAAGCGCAAGTGGCCCGGGCCCAGGGCGATATGGATGCCATTGAAAAAGCCTGCATGATGTTTCAAATGGATCACGGCCACTTCCCCAGGTTCACCGATAACATCGGTGAAACGTACGCAGCCAAAAATATAGAAACCGTTTTTGTTGATGAATTTGTAACCTTTCAAACCCACAATGCCGGCCGTAAAATGCCCCATTTAACCTCGCCAGTGGCGTATATCAGTTTTGCGCCACTCGATATTTTCTCTGATAACCCCAATTTGCCTTACGGCTACGCGGGCGGCAAAAAAGGGTTTATCGCCACCAGTTTCGGACCGGATCGTGATCAAAACAAAGGGGTGAACGATTTCATTCACCGCGGCGATATCGACGAACCCACCGCTTATTTGGGAGCGGCGGAAGACGAGAACAACGATTACAGCTTATTGAGTTCATTTCATGGTTTGGG
>CAZEZQ010000039.1:5254-14377 GCA_964516245.1 uncultured bacterium
GCCAATATCTGATTCCACGCACTTACGACTCTTCCAACGGCCTCATTAGCAACGGCGACATTTGGCGCAGCAACATTTAAGAGTCCATCCCTATAAAATTGTCAAACAAAATGATGCCCTGTTGCATCATTCAATACTTCATATCAAGAAAGGAGTTATTTATGTTCACGAAAGGATCAATTGTAACATTGGCATTAGCCCTTTTGGCGGGTGTCCCCGCCGGCTATGCCAACCAAGCGCTGTACGTCGAAACTTTTGAAGAGTTCGACGCCCGCAACGGAGGCAGCATTCTGCCCGAAGGGGTGGAACGCAGCCGCTTTAGCGGCCGGATCCCCGCCACGGAGATTGAGATCGAAGCCCCGGCCGGCAGCAATGGCGACACGACTAGCCTGGCGCGTTGGATACCAGACCCCAGCGGCCTTAGCCTGACAGCGTTGTTATTGGACGACCAAGATACCGACCCAGACAACCAATCGCTTGGGGCGGACGGCGCGGTTTCGCTGCTCGAACCCATTTTGTTGGACCAGGGCGATCGCACCGGGCGCGCAGTCGCATCATGGATGAGCATGGCCATGCAGACCGATCAACCCGGCGGCACCTTGTTCCCCGAAACCGACAGCGCCATTGATGAAGGGCCGGAAGGATTAAACCTAATCGGCTTCGGCGGGGTGTTTCGCGACTTCGATACCGGCGACCCCATTCCCGATGCTGATTTTTCCGGCTTCATCACCCTTAATGATGGGGGGACATCCGATATCCGCACTTTGAACGTGCCTTACGAAGCCGAGGTCCCCGTTTTCTTTGTATTGGATTTCGACTTGGAAAACTCGATTTACGATATCTTTATTAACGGTGTATTGGTTGAAGAAGATGTGCCTTTCTTCGACGCTCAAGGTCTTGCGGGGGTAACCCTGCGGGAATTGGAATGGATTTCATCGGCTCGCGGAACGGGGGCGTTTCTTTATGACAACGTTTATCAACTCGATCCCGATACGGAATATCAACCCATTCCCCATGTCACCCCGCTAGTGGCCGAAGACGCGCCGCTGATTCCCCTGTTTCTGGAAGAATTTGACGATATGGAACTGGGGGCTTTAGAAGACGGGAGAAACGCGGGCGATGTGCCCGGAAGCGGTGTCACAACCACGGGCGAGGTGGTTGTAGTTGAAGACGAGTCACTCCTGAGTCTTGCGCGCACCCGCCTTTCTCCCGATAGCAGCATTACAGCACAATTTGCGGTTTCAAGCAATTTAAATGATCCGATTCGTATCGCATTTGCTTATACCCCCTCAGCGGCGGATAGTTCGCTGTTGGCGGCGTTGGGTGAAACCAACATTCTGCGATTCAGTGAAAACGGCATCTCCATTGATGAAAATGGTGATGGGGTTTTGGAAGCGCAAGACGCCCAGCAACTCGAAGGCCTGCCCCATTGGGTTAGTATGGATTTGGACACCAGCACCGGCGAATACAAGGTAAAAGTGTACCGGGCGCTCTCTCCGACCGAGGCCCAAAACACGGTGTTGGAATTTTCGGGCCAGACCGATGCCGGGGCCGATCCGCTTACCTTAAGCAACGGCTCTTCTGAAGTGTGGCTGGATAATCTCATGCTGGCCGAAGTGAACGACACCCCCAATGGTGAAGCCGAAGCGGTGCATCGCGCTGTTGTGGCGCATGATTTTGAATCTGCCGAAAACGATAGCACAACTTTAGGCGGCACCGTGGTGGATGACCCCACCCAGTGGAGCCTGCGCAGCTTAGAAGCTGCCAGCGATGCAGCAGTCACGCTGCTTGCAGACGGGGCCATCACCCACAGCGCCCGTGTGGCTTGGAATGCACTGCCCAGCCAAAACAACGTTGAAACCAGCGTGCTGAGTGTGACGCTGTCTGACGGCGCGGCTGAGCAAACTGTTGATTTGGCGGGATTGTTGGCTGACGGAACGATTGCGGCCCTCGCTCAAGACGGCAGCGGTTTGGCAAGCACGGGAGTTTCTTATTCGACTTTCGCCAAAAATCAACTTAGCGTCAAATTAGACTTGGCTGCTGGAGAATGGGCGCTGTCGATCGATAGCCAAAGTGGGTATCTCGCCACGGGCAGCCTGCCGCTAAGCAGTGCCGTACTGGTTTCGGCTTCTCTTGGCGGACAATCTGGAGGCACGGTTGTTTATGACGACTTGTTGGTGGTGGCTGATGAATATGCGGCTCAGTTTGAAAGCCTCGAGTATCAGGCTCCTGCGCTTCCAGGCAATGCGGCGTTGTTGTTTGAAGAAGATTTTGAAAACAACCCTGCGTTATCAGAGCGCGAAATCAACGAGTTTTCGCCGCGGCAATCGGGCCTGCCCATCGAAACCGGCTCCAATGGTTTTTCCGATCTGGCGCCCACTGATGTTGAAGGAACCCGTTTAACTGTCGGTGCGCCTTCCTCCGCGGCCGTCTACACCAAAGACCCGGATGGCAGCAGCCTGTATTCGCTGCATTTAAACGACCTCTTCAAGCCGGACGACTTCAGCGAGTTCGAACTGGCGGTTCCATTTAACCCACTCAGCACCCTACGCACAGTGCCCTACAGTTTGGTGATTCCAGAACTGGCGTCCGCCCCAACTCAGCGCTATGTGCACGTGCAATGGTCGGCTCAGGCACTGCAAAGCGACGAAACTGGCTTGGCCCTGTTCACCGGTACGCAAGACTCCACAGTTCAGCGTCCCGCGCCCGCGGGTTCACCTTTGGTGGCGTTTGGCAATACTGGCACATGGCTGGTGGATACAGACGGCGATGGCGAATTGGACGACACCGGCATGGCCTACAACGCCAACCAAACCTATCGCTTAATCGCCACCATCGATCGGCAGGAAAACACCTTCACCCTGCGGATGAACGGTCAAACCCAGTTCAGCGATGTCCCCTTTGCCGGCGATGCCGGAGCGGAAGGTTTTCTGCAGAGTTTCGGTTGGTTTTCGACGTTGGTGAGCAGCGGTTCTGAGCAGGAATTGCAGCAAGATACTGTCGGAGGCGGTGATTACATCATTGACGACATTCTCGTGTTTGAAAACGACGAATTCACCAAAGTGGATAACTTTATGATTTATTAAAAACTCTTGGCTGAGTAATTCTGCAATTGCCCCTTGTGTAACAACAAGGGGCATTTTTTATGCTTCACTTTTCTCGTCTGAACTGTATTTGTGAGAAATGTGATACGAAAGAGTCAACAAGCCTCGGGTTAAATGCTCGTGAACCAGAATGATTCCCTCGGGGACCATCAATTCGGTTGGAGCGAAATTCCATATCCCCTTCACGCCGCCTTGAATCAATCGGTCAGTGATTTCTTGAGCAGGCTCGGCGGGCGTGCAAAGAACTCCAATATCCACTTTGCGTTCCCGGCAGATTTCAGTTAAATTTTCAGTGTCATCAACAGGAACCCCACGTACTGAATAATTGTGGAACTTAGGATTGACATCAAAAATCGCTTTCATGTTGAATCCTTGGCGTTCAAACGATTGATAGTTCGCCAAAGCCTGGCCAATGTTGCCAAATCCCACAATAGCGAAATTCATTGTCTTCCGCGCCAAAAAAACTTCGCGAATGGTTTCTAACAATTCAGAAACTTCATACCCTACGCCAGTCTGGCCTTTTACCTTTAAAGGGAGAAAATCCTGCTTAACTACGGCGGGATTCACCCCCAGCAAATCAGCCAGTTTGCGGGTGGAAATGCGGGTGATGCCTTGTTGCATATACTGTTCTAAGACATTGATATAACGAGACATACGAATCAATGTCGCCTCGCTTAGTATCGGACGTTGATATTGATTGGCCATAATTACCCATTGATATTGCTTGACAAGAATAGTTAAATTATCAGCTAAGTTATTTCGATTATCAACCCATAGAATCATGAGTCAAGATATATTAAGAGAATCGTTTTAACCAATGTTTATTTTGTTTTTTTGAACCAATCGTCTATACACAAAATTTCAATTTGATGGACATTGTGTTTTCAATAAAACCTATTTTAATATTCACATTCAATTTAAGAGCAATAAAATTGAAATAAAATATACTTGGAAAAATCAATTATACCTGAGAAATTATGAATATCCTTGGAATTTCAGCCTTTTATCACGATAGTGCCGCTTGTTTGGTTCGTGACGGTGAGATCGTTTCTGCCGCGCAAGAAGAGCGTTTTTCTCGAAAAAAGCACGATTCAAGTTTCCCGGCCAACGCGATTGAAGCCTGCTTGAAGGCAGGCGGCATTCGCAAAGACCAAGTGAATTATGTCGCGTTTTATGACAAACCTTTTGTGAAATTTGAGCGCATTCTGGAAACCTATTTGTCTGTCGCTCCCTCAGGATTGCGTTCGTTTTTGATGGCCATGCCCTTGTGGCTGCAAGAAAAACTCTGGATGAACCGGGTCATCCGTGAACTGTTTGAAACCGATGTCCCCATATTGTTCGGCGACCATCACGAGAGCCACGCCGCCAGCGCCTTTTATCCTTCCCCTTATAATGAAGCGGCTTTTTTAACCATTGACGGCGTGGGCGAATGGTCGACCACTACATACGGCTATGGCAGAGGGCAGGAAATTAAAATTCTTGGAGAAACCCGCTTCCCCCATTCCATAGGGCTTCTGTATTCTGCTTTCACATATTACACAGGATTCAAAGTAAACTCGGGCGAATACAAAGTGATGGGTCTCGCCCCCTATGGCGAACCCAAATACGTTCAAACCATTTTGGATAACCTCATCGACCTCAAAGAAGACGGATCCTTCCGTCTGAATATGAAATATTTCAATTACCTTTCCGGCTTGACCATGACCAGCCGTGAGTTCGACAAGCTCTTCGGCGGCCCCCCCCGCAAGATGGAATCGCTGGTCACCCAGCGCGAGATGGACCTCGCCCGTTCGGTGCAGGAAGTGGTCGAAGAAATCATGATGCGCATGGCCCGCCATGTGCACAAGCAAACCGGATTGAAAAACTTGTGCCTCGCCGGTGGCGTGGCTCTCAACTGCGTCGCCAATGGTAAATTATTGCGCGAAGGGCCATTCGATTCGATTTGGATCCAACCGGCAGCCGGCGATGCGGGGGGAGCATTGGGTGTCGCCCTAAGCGTTTATCATCGCTATCTCAATCATCCACTCCCCAGCAAAAATGGATCAGACTTGATGAAGGCCGCATTGTTGGGGCCATCATACAGCGATGAAGAAATCAAGCAATTTCTCGAAAACAAAGGGGTGAAATACCATCAGGTTTCCGACGAGCAGCTGGTAAATCAAATGGCGGAAATTTTGTTGCATGAAAATGTTGTCGGCTGGTTTCAAGGGCGCATGGAATTCGGACCCCGCGCATTGGGCTCACGCAGCATTCTCGGCGATGCCCGTTCACCCAAGATGCAATCCAAAATGAACTTGAAGATCAAATACCGCGAATCGTTCCGCCCCTTCGCCCCAGTGGTGCTGCGCGAAAAGGTAAACGAATATTTCGAGATGGATTGCGATTCACCTTACATGCTGCTGGTCGCCAATGTGCAGCAATCGCGCCGCATCGCCATGACCGACGAACAAAGGCAGCTCTTTGGCATCGAAAAACTCAACATCCCCCGTTCCGACATCCCGGCAGTAACCCATGTCGATTATTCGGCCCGGGTACAAACCGTCAAACGTGAAGACAACCCCCGTTACTACGATCTGCTCAGAGCGTTTGAAGAAAAAACCGGCTATGGCGTGTTGGTTAATACCTCTTTTAATGTGCGCGGGGAGCCTATCGTCTGCACACCCGAAGACGCCTACCGCTGCTTTATGCGCACCGAGATGGATTATTTGGTTCTGGGCAACTGCATTCTCGACAAACGCGAGCAGCCCGAACTGAAAGAAGACACCGATTGGAAGAAGGAGTTCGCTCTTGACTAAGAAAAACCTGATGGACCCAACCCCCAAAGATTTACGCACCTTCGGCATCACCATGGCCATCATGCTGACTTTAATCAGCGGGATTTTTGTTTGGCGCGGTCATTGGATTGTGGTCTACGCCTTATGGATCATTGCCGGGCTGAACTTCCTCATCCCTGCCCTGCTCTTCCCAAAAGGACTGCGCCCGGTTTTTCGCGTATGGATGAAATTCGCCTTTGCCCTGGGATGGCTCAACTCAAGAATCATTCTCTCCCTCTGCTACTACCTCATGTTCACCCCCATCTCAATAGTCCAACGCCTCATCGGCCGTGACGCCCTCGAATACCGCAAGAAAGAAGAAAAAGATTCATACTGGCATGATCGGTCAAGTGAAGAATACAATCCCAAACACTTTGAAAAGCAGTTTTGATTATTGGTTGAAGGATAATATTATGAACAACCAAACATCCGCCATTGCCGATTGTGTGACCAAGCACGCCAAATGCAGTTCCCGCGTATTCTTCTCTGGTGACTTTCACTCCAAGAACCGCAGAATAAAACGCAATGGCTCGCTCCAAATCCACCACAGGAATATCAAACCATACTGCTCGATTGTATAGTGAATTGAAATCACTCATTGAAAACACCGCATTTGTTATGATTCATCAAAGTGTTTATTGGTGGGCTGAAGCCCACCCTACACAAAATTGAGAACTCACTCCAACACATTGCCAAACACGCCGTGTTCGCTGCTGGTTTGGTGGCCGCAATACATGCAGCGGCTATGCTTATTCGACATCACCCGGCCGCATTGCTCGCAGTTCAAAACCCCCTTGCGCACTTTGCCATCCAATTGGCCGTCGCTTAGATCGATCTCTTTCACCATTTCCAGCAAATCTTCTTCTTTGTAATCTGAAATTTTCTGGATCATCTTCCACAGCGCCATGTTGATAATAGTAAGTTTATCCACCCGTTCGGCTAACTGCTGAACCTGATACTGCGCCTGGTCACCAAGCCGTCCACTCTTGAGCGCATCATCACTCCCTGTAGATTCCTGTGCTTGGCGCGAAAGTTCCCAAAACAACCCATAACCAACCATGAAGCACCTCCTTTTTTTGGAGCGCAAGCGTCCCCACCTGCATCAGTCTTGATCTCGCAGGCGGGGACGCCTGCGCTCCAAGAAAGACTCGCAGGCAAGATGCCTGCATCACAAATTATCTCTTCTATGCTTTTTCATCTTTTGAAGGATTCATCTCACTCGATTCTTGCCCCGGCTTGCCTAATTCCAAAGTGATTTCTGCATATTGATTAATGGCTTCGGCAAAATGGTAAAATTCCTCCAGCATATCAGGCGAAACCCAAAACTCCATGCGGCCTTCTTTGGCGTCGACCGTACGGCAGACCGCCATGCCGTCATGATCGTCAATCAGTGAATTGACAAAACATATCTCAGTCGGCGTCAACCGACCCGGAATAATCAAACAATCTTGTTTTGCGCTTTTGTCTGTCATTTTATTTCCAAAGTCAATTCATAAAAAAAGTGAACATGCTGTTGTTTCAGCTGTAATACAGTCTCAAGTCACTCCTCCCCCAAGTTGGGGGAGGCTGGGAGGGGGTTGTGGATTATGCTCTTTCTTATATCAAACATTCTGAACCCCACTCTAACTCTCCCTAATCTTGGGGAGGGAATTCAATTTCCCAAATCATCTTCGTTCCAGTATATCACATCGTTTCATAACCTGATTCCCGATCTGAACATCAATCATGGGCCAATCCCGCGCCTCGGTGATGACTTCGATCCCCTTCTCGCGCACGATCATGGTGTCTTCAGACTTGGTCCCGCTGATGGTCGGGTTCCACGCCACCACTTGGTTGATCAACACTTTGTCTTTCGATTCAGGAGTAGCTTTCAATGTTCGGCCCAAGAACCCTGTCGGCCCGCCCTGGTGGTGCATTTGCCATTCATCAGCGAACCCGCACTCATCATACATCTCGATACCTTTTTGCATCACTTCGCCATAAGAAACACCGGGCCGGCAGCTTAAATTGAGTGCGGCATCCACTTTACAAACGGAATCGTGTTTGCGCTGTAACTCTTCACCCACCGGTTTGAAACTGATGCAGCGGGTGATACTCACATGCAGCCCGAACCGCCGCGCCCCCAACACTAGCATGCAATAGTCTTGAATGGGCTTGTTCGTGGGCAGGGGATGGCGGTACTTGTATGCCCGCTCATCCGCCGCCACCAGTAACACCACCGGCCAGATTTCACGTTTAATCACTTCGTCTGAAATCAATGCCGCCGCTTCATATTCTGTCATGCCGGGCTTTACCTGCTGGGCCGCCATTCGAATCGCTTCTTCGGCCCGGTAACCCAGCCAACGGTAGCGCTCGATTTCATCGGGATACAGCGGATCACGCAGGATCTTCAGTTCATTTTCGACTTCCGTATCTTTCACAATAGCCCCGCTTGTCAATTGTGCGAAATGGTTTTGCACTTCATCCGCGCCAAGATGCCACACGTATTCCCCGTTTTCAATAGGCAATCCGTTCAACTCTTCATCAAAGGCGCGGTTGGTTTCGATATTGTTCGAGGCGAGATACACTTTATTAGGAGTCACCAGCAAATGGGCGCTCCCCGAATTCTGCGCCAAAAAAACAAAATTCTCCCCCCCACAAGTCAACCAGGAAAAATTATGCGTTTGGGTGATCAGCAAATTGTCAACTTTATGCTGCGCCATCCAATCACGCAGATAATGCAGCTTGCTCTTAAATTCCTCCACACGATGGCCAAATAACTCCATACCAATCACCCTCCACATTGGTTATATTGGAACCTATAGGAAGGATAAAGCAAGCACACGGCAACAGGAAGGAATAGAGGGTATGGGTGCCAAGGGTAAAATGCCGTCTATTTTACCCCGCCGCGGCCGATAGCCCACCAACATGGTACCTAAGTTGTTCTCAACCCACAAACAAGCACGCTTAACTCCATCAACTCCATTAACTCCATTTTTAGAAGCCAAAGAGAAACGCCGCACGGATACCAAACTCATGACATAATTCACCAACCCTTGAATTATTTGTCTGAACCAGGATTGCCAGGATTTTTTTGGATGTCCAGGATAACGGCAAACAGAAAGCGCTTGACATTCAGTCTCGATATTATGAATATAGTTCAACCAAACACTTTCATCAATAGCGGGAGGAGATAACCCCCTCCCGCTTGGATCAATTGCGCAGCC
>CAZEZQ010000040.1:0-10204 GCA_964516245.1 uncultured bacterium
TGCCCGGATAGATCACGTAGCCGCGCGCCTTCAGCCCGTCATAGAAGCGCTGAAACCTGTGAGGAATAAACTGTTTTTTATGACCACTAAATAGATACATAGCAATTATAATAAACGATCTTTCCGCATAATCAGTGAAGGGCCCAGTTAGAGATAGATGTGGGTGGGTTCTCAATCCGCCAAATACGTGGGCTGAATCCGTTACCTCCAAAAATCAAGACTTCACCATTGTTGGAGATGTCAAATTGATTGCTGAATATTGGAACATTATTGTGGAGAGAGATTTCTTGATTGGATTGAACGTTGCGCAATATAAGTTCATAGTTTTCCACGCCGGATTGCTCTATTTTCTTGTTCTTTTCCAATGAAACAACCGTGTCATCGGTTGAAATAAACCGGTACCCTAAAATTAGATCGTGAGTACTTGTGAAATATTCTTGAATCAATTCTGTGCCGGAAGGATTGTAAATTCTCGCCTGGTTGTTGAGTTTGACCAGGAGATTTTGTGTATCTGGAATGATGTCTTCTAACGAAGCATTGATTGAATCGGTGTTGTTGCCGGCGATGGGTTGGTTTGAATCAGATGTCCAAATCGCTGTTCTTCTTTCGCTTGTTTCAAGCGCGAAAAATGAATTGTCAGGGGATGGAATGATTTTATTAATTAAATTCAACGCCGCTTGAAACTCTTCGATCTTCTTGGGTGGATTGATTTGCCAGCGCGAAATAATTCCAAATTGAGGCTCGGAAGGCGCATTATGATGGCCAACAATTAGAGTTTGTGAATCGGATGAAAATGTGACAGAAGAATAATCGGTTTCGGGGAGTTGAAAATGCAGTTCTCCTGTTTGAGCATCCCAAATATGAATGTTCGTCGAAGGACTATGTGTTACAATCCACTGCTGATTTGGTGAAAATTGAACTTTTGCAATGTTTCCATTGGGGGTGTTGATGGTTTGAAGAATTTCACCGGTGGCCGTATCCCATAGATGAACGGCTTTGCTCTCGTGCCCGGTGAGTGCCCGAGACCCATCAGATGTAAGATCGAGCGACTGCAATTGTCCATAATGGCCCTGAAACGTAGTGAGATGCTCTCCTGTATCCAGTTCCAACAAACTCAATCCATTCTCCAAAGTGAGTGCGGCATTTAGACTCAATGAAAAATCTTGCATTTTTTGTGAACTTGCTTTGTAATCATCGAGAAATTCACCGGTTTGTATATCAAAATAGTATGGAGTGCTGAGAAACATATTCATATAGAGGGTGTTTGAGTCCGAGAGGAATTTCATGAATTTTATACCCATGTTGTGTTTTTTCAATTCATGAACCATGTTTCCTGTGTTGGCATTCCAAATTTTCACTGATGGAAGCCGGTCTTCTGATTTGCCTGGTATGGCGATCCATTTTCCATCTGGGGAATAATCAATTGAACCCCTACTGCTGTTTTTTGGGAATGTTTGCAATATAGTTTCTGTATCCAAATCCCAGAGATGGGCTTGTTCTTCTCTATCGGAAGTAAGTAATTTCTTATTGTCAGGTGAAAATTCAACAACGGAAACACTATTATGGTCACCTTTGAGCTCATGAATCAGTTCTCCTGTTTGTACATCAAAAACCAGGGCCGATTGATCTGAGGCAATGGCGGTCATTTGATTGTTGGGGGATAAATCTACATCTTGAACCCCAAAACCGTCGGGATGTCTGGCGAGTTCCCGTATCTTCTCTCCAGATTCAAGATCCCACAATGTAACTACGGATGAACTGCCGGTGAGCAGCGATTTCGAATCAGATGAGATATCCAAAGAAATGATGAGGCCGCCATCATTTTGAAAGTGGCGTATAAGTTCACCGGTTTGAGCATCCCACAGAAAGGCACCCAACTCTCCCCCTGAGACAATCCATCGGCTGTCGGGTGAAAATTGAGCCACTTCTGTAGTGCCCAATCCCAATACAAACTCACCGTTTTCCCCTCGTAACGGCAAGTCAACTGCATTGGAATGACTAGCATGAGACAATGTGATTATGGTAGCAAACAGTAGGCTTGCTATACGATGATTTGATAGGCTCTGCATACGTTTCTCCTTTGAATCATATTCATGAGAAACAATATCTTTTTGCTTCAGAGAGTGTCACACAATCTTGTCAAAATTTGTAAAAATGTAATAGGTCAGTGAATTGAAGTAATTCCCCTCCCAAGATGGGGCATGCGCGCCGTGGCGGGAGGGGTTAGGGGAGGGTTGAATGAAAGGCTATAAGTGAATCTCTTAACCCCTTCTAACCTCCACGCCACAGCGCGCGGCCCCATTTCATTGGGGGAGGAATAAAAAGACTATTGAGATTTTTTAGAATTCACTTGTTTTTAACTTAGACAGGCCATGGATTTAGTATGTTTCCAGATTGAGGTTTGCCCTTAAAGGAATCGCAGCATCATTGAGTTCAAATTGATAGTAGATATTTCCAATTTGTTCTTATGGAAAATTTATCACGCAACTCTAATTGCTGTCACATCGATTCGTGCTCTGACGGTTGATGTTGGGTTGACACTTCTTCTTGTCCGTATGCGACTTCTTCTGTTTCTTTCTCCTCACCCACAAATTCCACATAGCCATGCGTTTCGAGAAACGTGAACCAGGTGGGGATGCATTCGCGGTACGAATAGAGTTCCATGCTGAGCAGGCGTTCAATTTCAGAAACGGTGCGTTGGCCGTCTGCCAGCCA
Source organism: uncultured bacterium (assembly GCA_964516245.1). Taxonomy (GTDB): domain Bacteria; phylum Hinthialibacterota; class Hinthialibacteria; order Hinthialibacterales; family Hinthialibacteraceae; genus CAZEZQ01. Next base: position 2,716 of record CAZEZQ010000040.1, read on the forward strand.
CCAGGCCATGGTGAAGGGAAGATTGCGCCGGGGTGAAGTTTTGACCGGCGAGGTCCATTGTTCTGCGGGCAAGGTATCCAAGGTGATGGCGCCGATGGCTTTTTCGGTGCGTTTGGGCACTCGTTCATCGCCTTGCGGGGGTGGCGGCACTTCTAAACTTAGAGCCCGCAAGCCCAATTGTTCGCAGCGTTGAAAGCAATGATTGCGAATCAGGGTCATGGCCGAATCACCCAAGTCTTTCAGCATGGCCTGCAATTCTTTAACCGACGACCATTCGGGCAAAGCAGTGGCATTTTCATCGAGTGAGGTGAGTGATTGCAGCGCATCGTGTTCGATCTCCACCCGCTTCGGCAGCTTGACGGCGGCTTCACCCAATAGTTCGTTCATCGCTTCTATGGTTTCGCACTCTTTGACACGGTTTAGAAACACTTGGATATCGTCGTTTAATCGTTCCTGCCCCAACTGATAGTTCCAATAGGCCAAATCGGGGATATCCAACTTGCTGACATTGGCGATCGAGAGCATTAGCAGCGTACATGAGGCCGCCATATCGATGCAAGAACGTTTATCCAAGGTATCGGGCGTATCCAAACTGTTATTGCGGCATTCTTGTTCGGTGCCGCCATAAAGCCAATGGGTGGGGACGCCAATTGCCGGATCTGTGAAGAGTGTTTCAGATGCCAGCGAAAACGAGCGGCTTTCTAAAAAGCGCTGCGGGCGGTATTCCTGCAGATATTGGTTGAATATCTGCCAGCCCAGGCCATCGGTATAATGGCGCAGAAATGAAGGGGTGATGCGAAACGCCCAGCGGCACCAGGCGATATCGGGATTGCCCGCCCCTGCTTCTAAAGTTAAGGCATAGAGCGCGCGGTCCAGCCACTCTTTTTTGAGGGTGCGCAATGCCAACGAGCCATACAATTTGGGCACAAGCAAAAAGCGGATGCCCCGCTGGGGTTTGTTAAACACGCCCGCATCGATTTTGGATTGCAGAATGCGGGCCACTTCGAGAATGCTGGCGGCGCTGGCGCCATTGTAATTTGCCCCCGGCGCGTAAAGCGGCGCAATCAGCAAAACATCTTCTTCCAATTGGCCTGGGATATACGCGGAAGCAATATCGATGGTTCCAGCATTAATTTCAGATTGAAGGCTTAACCGCAATCGAATGGCGCTTTCTTCGGCCATGTGCCGCAAATCGCGGCCCGCATCGGGCGAGAGCGATAACAAAATAACTTGTTCTTCATCATGGGTGGTGCCCCAGCCGTCCGGCACATTGCTGTTAGAACCAATCCATTGGGTTTCGATAGTTCCATTCGGGTTGGGCAGGTAATCACTAATAATGGCAATGGCTCCAGATTGCGCGGCGGCAGATCGGAGGTCTTGGGCCGGGCCTGGAGTGAGCACAAATTTGCCTGACACTTGTTTTTGTTCGAGTTCGCCGGGGTCGCCCCGTTCCAAACAAACCAGTTCTCCCTCCACCCCTTCGGGCGTGGTGGGGGGTGACCACATGCCCACGCTCAACGGCATTTCTTCATAGGTGAACAAGTTTTTTTGGGTGGGAGAAAGGATATCCAAACTGGCGCTTTGGCAGTTCCAGGCCAGGGGCATCACTGCATCGCCGTAGGTGGTTTTGCCATCGGCCGGCAGTTCAATCTTTTCGGTTTGCAGGCCGTATTCTTCCCAACAGCACAGCACATAGGTGGCGGTTTCACGGTATTTGTCAAAACTGGATAAGCGGTTGGTGCTCCAAATTTTTTCGGCGTTTTGCAAAATGGCATCGCCGGAGGTTTCGTTGACAATCAACTCCAAAATATTCATAGTTCGCCCTTCTTGGTATTAAAAGAAACTGGATTTTATTTCTGAAGTATCCTTCGACCAGAGCAATTCGTTCAAGGCCTTTAGATCGCCTTGGCGTTTGAACTCTTCGTAGGATTGTTTGGATGAATGGTACACCAGCTGCTGCATCACCTGGTCGTGTTCTTTGCGCAATTGCTTTTCGGTATCGGGCAAAGGTTCGCGTTCGCTTATGTCAATAAAGTACATGCGCTGTTCCGTTTCCGGCAAGAGGGCTTCTAAAAAAGAGGCTCCACGGCGGTCGCCGGGAGACTGCTGGCGCACATTGGATTGAATATCAGTCAACAAAGCTCCCAATATCTTATCGGTCTTCGATCCGTCTTTGAGTGGAGTGAGCGCTGACGGGATTTGTTGGCTAAGTTCTTCTTCAGTGAACAAATTGGGCTTTTGGCTCAACGGCATATCGTCTGGGATCAGATAACCTTGATGAAAGGCCAACAGCCGTATGAGCGTTTCTTTCAAAATGACATAGGGGTGATTGGCTTTTGCATCTGCTGCAGGGACGGCTGTTTGCTCATTCCTTTGATTTGCCATCGTGCGGTTTTTTTTCAATCGCTGGGTGATGGATTGTTTTAACTCATCCATCGGAAACCCCATTTTATTGGATATGCGCTCGACATAATCGTGCAGGATCAATTTGTCGGGAATCAAAGCAAGCAGGGGGACCATCCCATCGATCACAGCCAATTTGCCGTTGGGTGTGCTTGGGTCGTGCTGGTTCAAGACCAGGTGGAAGTAATAATCAAACCCATCCGAGGCGTTGCGAATTAGCTCGCCCATCGCTTCGGCGCCATGCGCTTTGATGTAATCATCGGGGTCTTGCCCTTCGGGCAAGAGAATCACCTTTGTGGTTAAGCCTTCACTGAAAAAAGTCTCCACTCCGCGTTTGGCGGCGTTTTGACCGGCGGTATCGCCGTCGTAAAGCAAGGTGAAGTCATTGGTATAGCGCCGCAAGGTCTTCACATGTTGAGGGGTAAGCGCCGTGCCCAAAACCGCCACCGTTTGCGGAAAACCCGCGATATGCAGTGCGATGGCATCCATATAGCCCTCGACCACAATCACCCCTTTTTCTTTCAAATGGTGTTTGGCCTTGTCGAGCAGATACAACACCTTCGATTTGTTGAACAGAGATGTGTCGTTGCTATTGAGATATTTGGCATTGTCGTTGGGGTCCATTGCCCGTCCGCCGAAGGCGATCACCCGGCCAAGCGTGTTGCGAATAGGGAATATAATGCGGTTGCGAAAGCGGTCATAATAGCCATTGCCCGTTTGCCGGGGCACGATCAAACCGAGTTCGGCCAACAATTCAATTGGGATGTTATGGCGCTGCAACGCGTTACGGATGTGATCCCAGCCATCGGGCACATACCCTAGCGTGAACTGCTTGATTTGCTCGGAAGAGAGCCCCCGCTGCAGCAGGTAATTTTTGGCATAGCCGTGCTCGTCGAGCCAGCGTTCGTAAACGATGGTGGCTTTTTCCATCACCTGGTAGCGGTCAATCTCATTGTATTTTTGCTGTTTGCCACCCGCCAAGCCATGTCCATGAGAGGGAGGCGACATGGGGATATTCAATCGATTGGCAAGAAAGGTGAGCGCTTCGACAAAGCTCAGGTTTTCCATCCCCATCACAAAATCAATCGCGTTGCCGCCAGCTTTGCAGCCGAAACAATGGTAAAAACCGCGTTCGGCATTGACGCTGAATGATGGGGTTTTTTCAGAATGAAACGGGCACAGGCCGAAATATCGCCCCCCGCGTTTCTGCAGGCGTACGTATTGGCCCACAATTTCGACAATATCGGCTTGATCCAATACTTTTTGTTTGACGGAATCGTCTTGCGGCATCCCTCAACCTCCAACTCAATCTTAATATTGTAACGCAAGGCTCCAAAGGACACCAGATTTTTTGTGTGTCAGGGTACAATAATTATTCTGGCAATGAAGGTATAGCAAGAAGATTGCAGGCAGGATGCCCGCATCACAAATATTACAAAATTTGCAGGCGAGGACGCCTGCGCTCCAATTGATGCAGGCGAGGACGCCTGCGCTCCAAAAAGAAAGTTTTTGTATAAAATCTTTTAAGGATGGTGATGTCTTTGAATGAACAAATCAAACAGTCATTGGATGTTGCGGATTTGCATGCCAATCCGGTTGAACAGTTTCGCTTGTGGCTGGATGAAGCCTGGAAGCTAGTAAGGCAGGCCAATGCTATGACATTGGCTACCGCAGACAAGCAGGGCCGTCCTACCGCCCGCATGGTGCTCTTAAAAGGGTTGGACGATCGCGGATTTGTGTTTTATGGCAATTACAACAGCCGCAAAGGGATAGAACTGGAAGAAAACGCGTGGGCTGCGTTGGTGTTTTGGTGGGATGATTTTGAGCGCCAGGTGAGGGTGGAAGGTATAACCCAAAAAATCAGTGCAGTGGAAGCGGATGAATACTTTCAATCACGCCCTCGCGGCAGCCAGCTGGGGGCCTGGGCTTCGCCGCAGAGCCAAGCGGTCTCTGGGCGGGAGGAGTTGGATGAGCAGTTTCGAGAAATCGAACAGAAATATGAAAATCAAGAAATTCCACGTCCACCATACTGGGGCGGTTGGCGGGTGATCCCCCATACGATTGAGTTTTGGCAGGGGCGTCCAGACCGGATGCATGACCGCTTGGTATATCACAAAACCAGCACTGGCTGGCAGATTGAACGCCTGGCGCCGTAAGGAAAGAAGATGTTTATGTTGAAAAATCGGGTTTACAAAGTTCTCAACGAAAAGAATAAATTGTTAAAAAAATGTGGTGGGTTGCAGTTTTCACAACCCCCTCTAAATCTCCCCCAGCTTGGGGGAGACTTTACAACAACAACAACTAATAAATCTGTTTCAACATGGTGCACGATGATGCGATCATGGCTGCATTTATATGGGGGGTCTGGTGATTGGATTGTGATTCGTGTTTTTTTCTTTGTGTTTTTTACATTGCTGCTCACCACGGCGGTTTGCGCTCAGCCCACGCTGGAAGAGCTGCGGTTGCAAGGGCCGGTGAAATCGGTGACTTCTGAATCGATTGCGCTTTCGCACAAACTGCGCAATTGGTTTTCGGGGCCGGAAACCAGTGTGGAACTAACGCCAAATATAGAAGACCTGCGCGAAGCGGTGAAAAAAGACGCCTTGCTGGGGACATTTTACAAACAACGGTATTTGGAATTCACTGCGAGCGGTAAGCTGCAAAAAGAAATCATCACCCGTGGAGATGGAGCGCTCGATCATAAACGGGTGTATTACTTTATCGACGACATCCATTGTGTCTCGATGGAATATAAAGATGCCCGGCCGATTTTAAATAAAACCCACATTTACGAAAATGACGAACGGGGCCGTCATATCAAGCGAATTGAAAAAAATTCTGAAGAAGAAGTAACCCGTATTTGGGAATTTGAATATGATGATGAACGAATGGTGAAAAAACTGGAAAAGAATCCAGACGGTTCGCTGCGAAATTATTGGGTGTTGAAGTACACCCCCGAGGGTCAGATCAAAACCAACACTCATTACAACGCCAAGGATGAATTTCAAGTCGAGCGTGAGTGGGTATACAACGAAGATGGCCATATGACGTTGGAAATGATTCGCAACAAAAACGGCACGGTAACCGGCGATTTTCGCTTTACGCCTGATGAGAATGGCCGCCCGGTAGAAGAAGAGTTTTTTACCGCTTCGGGGGGGGTGGAGATCCGTTGGGAGTATGAATACGACTCGCATGGCTTTCGTTCTTCGTTCGAAGCATGGAACCGCAAAGGCCAAGGGGGCCGCACCGAATGGAAAGAATTCGATTACGTGTATGATGCCCAAGGCAATTGGATCAAGAAATTTGAATATGCAATCCACAGCGATTGGGGGCGGAAGATACGCACACCTGTAGAGGCGGTGCGAAGAGAGATTGCTTATTTCCCTGAAGAGATTTCGCACTCGGCGGGGGAGTGAATCACAGCATATTACATCTCAGTTTTTTATTACAACAACTGTGTGCAGGCAGGATGCCTGCATCACAAAGACGGCTGGTTTGTTGGGGTTACTCTTTTTTTATGCCTAACACGATTTCGACTGGGACCCAGATGTGTTCGATGGTGGAGTTTTGGATGTGGAAACCAGCCGACTCGAGCGCCCGTTGGACGTAGATGGGCCGGCAATTCAAAAGATTGGGGAAATGCTTGTGGGTCCATTCAAACATTTTCATTACCGCTCCATCTTTTTCGAGTTTGGTGAGTGAAACCACGACAATTCGTCCATTGGGTTTCAAAACCCGTTTGCATTCGCTTATTACGGTATCAATTTCGGGGATGTCGAAGAGCTCCAAGGTGAAACTGGTGAAGAGGGCGTCAAACGTGGAAGAATCAAATGGCATGCTGGCCGCGTCATCACAAACCAGTTCTGTGCGGCCCAGCAATCCTTCTTCTTCCAACAACTCTCTGGTTTTTTCGAGCATTTTGTCTGAAATATCAATGCCGTAGGCTTTGCCGCTATCTCCCACGGCTCTTGCCAGTTGCGCCAATGAGTGCCCTGTGCCGCAGCCGATTTCAAGAACCGTTTCGCCCTCTTTCGCGTCTAAATATTCCAAACCGGTTTTGCGCACCGGTTCTTCGCTTTTTTCAGCCAGGTAGTCGTATACGCTGCTGATTTTGTTGTAGAATGCCTTGATTTCTTGTTTGGACTGGAGAACGGGTAATACGCCATCTTGCTGGTGGTTGTTTTCCTGCTTGTTGATAGCCATGTTTTAGTTTCCTCAAATATTTTTGGCTAGGATTTACATCAATATCCCCTCTGTTCAATTGTCATATTCATTATGTTATATATACTCAATGCGTAATTTCCTATAGAGTTTGTAGGTTGATTGGCTTGTTGATATAAGCCGTTCCATACAATATTGAGAATAAGGTGGAAAAGCATGGATTTGAAGCGACTGATGTCAATTATGGTTTGTTTTTTGTTTCTGGAACCCGCATGGGCAAACTGGCCGCAGTTTCGGGGGGTGAACAATGACGGGCATGTTGTTCAGCAGAATCAAAATGAGGAGTTGTCATTACCGGAAGAGTTTGGGGAATCCAAGAATGTGAAGTGGAAAACCGCGATTCATGATAAGGGTTGGTCGACCCCGGTGATTTGGGGAGGCCAAATCTGGCTGACCACCGCTTCTGAAGACGGGCATGACATGTATGTGCTTTGTATCGACAAAGAAACGGGTGAAATTCTTCACGATTCGAAGTTGTTCTACATAGAATCGCCCCGGCCCTTGGGGAATGATGTGAATAGTTACGCTAGCCCTTCAGCGGTGATTGAAGAAGGCCGTGTGTACATTCATTTTGGCAGTTACGGCACTGCCTGTATCGATACGGAAAGTTTCGAGGTGCTTTGGCAGCGGCAGGATTTGCCCTGCAACCATTTCCGCGGTCCCGCTTCTTCGCCGATTTTGTTTGAAGATATGGTGATATTGACCTTTGACGGCTCTGATTATCAGTATCAGGCCGCGTTGGATAAATCCACAGGGGATACGGTTTGGAGAACCGACCGTGATTCGAATTTTCAAGATTTGGATCATGAGGGCAAACCCAAAAGGGACGGCGATTTTCGCAAGGCCTATAGCACCCCATATCTTT
>CAZEZQ010000040.1:10214-14373 GCA_964516245.1 uncultured bacterium
TTTACTCATACAACAATGAACCGCGTATGGCGATTTCAAGTTCGTACAATGCATTCGCTTACGATCCCAAAACGGGCAAAGAAATATGGCGGATCGATCATAGTTGTTATTCCAACGCCTCTCTTGCACTTTTCGGGCATGGTTTTGTTTATTTGACGACTGGCCGCGGCCGGCAGGAATTGCTGGCCGTTCGTCCTGGTGGGAAAGGGAATATTACCGACACCCACGTTGAATGGAGATTCAATCGAGGGGTCCCCAGTATGGTGTCTCCCATTCTTGTGGATGAACTGATTTATATGGTTGATAATGGGGGAGTGTTAACCTGTTTGGAAGCCAAAACTGGGGATATGGTTTGGCAGCAACGCATGAAAGGGTTATATTACGCCTCTCCAATTTATGGGGATGGCAGGCTCTACTTTTGCAGTTTGCAAGGCGATGTCACCGTTGTCGAACCCGGGCGAACCTACAAAGAATTGCAATTGAACGAATTTGACAATGGATTTATGGCCTCACCGGCGGTGAGTGGAAATTCACTTTATTTGCGAACCACCTCGCATTTGTACCGGATTGAAGAATAGAAAAATTTCAAAAGGAGTTTGATGGTTGTGAAACGTTTTGTGTTTTTGAAGACCCATTTCATTCTACTATTGACAGTTCTGCTGGCTCTCACAGATTCGATGGCATCGGATCAAGAAGAGGGGATCAGAAAGTATGATTTTGAGTCTGAGGAATTGGAAGGAAAACTGCCCAAATCGTTGTTGGTGCTTTCGGGTACGTTTTCGATGGAGGCAGAAGGGGAGAATCATGTATTGAAATTGCATGAGACTCCACTCTATACGCATGGTTTGCTGATTGGCGAAGAGAGTTCTAATAACCTTTCGATTGCCGCGCGCATTCGCAGTGTAAATCAAAGACGCACTATGCCCCGGTTTGGGGTGGGGCTTAATGGCATTGGGGGCTACAAACTGCGCGTGACCCCGGCAAAACGGCTGCTTGAACTGTATAAAGGAAAAGAAGTTGTAAAGCAAATTGAGTTTGAGTGGACCCCGGGGACGTGGACATGGTTGGCGCTGGAAATTAGACAACTTGATGAATCAAAGTGGCAGATCAATGGCAAAGCCTGGTGTGACTGTGCGGTAGAGCCTGAAGAATGGATGCTTTCATACGATGAAACCAGCCAACCATTTGAAGGCCCTCCCTCGTTGTGGGGAACACCCTATTCGAGCAAGCCGATCTTTTATGATGATATTGTGATTCGGCCGGTTGAATGATCAATACAATCTGGATTAGATTCTTACGCGTGATTTTTGAGAGATTGTCTCCCAGAATTGATTTAAGTGCAATATCATCAGCGTCTGGGGCAGACACGGGGGTCTGCCCCTACAATGGTAAAATTTCAAATATTTTTGGTTAGATGTGTAAAGATATTTTTAAAATACAAAAAAGGGGACAGAAATTATTCTGTCCCCCAATCGTTTATTAGAATGAAAAAAGTAATTTTACTTCAAATCTTCGGCATTGTCTACATGGCTTGGTGCTTGTTGGCCCAAAAGATAGGCAAAGGCTTGACGGTAGATCTGCATTCCTTCATCGGTTAAGGTGCCAAACGCTTCTTGCGCTTGCAATCCGATGGACATTCTGATTCCCGGTGAAGTTGTTCCGTTAACGGTTGCGCCTTCTTCTACCAGCCAAAGTCTGGCCGCATCCGGATTCCCTGGCTCAGTGGCGAGTACTGTAACTCCATCTGGGATTTCTTCTAATTGGGAAATTTCAAATTCTTCACTGTAAATTTGAACTTCACCCATAGGCAACCCTTGAGTGATCGGATGAGTGTTATTGATAATTTCAATGGAAGAGCCAGTAGGGTTTGCATTGCCTACACCTGGTTGAAATGCATAATCATCTTGTAATGCTTGTTCACCGGTTACCATGGGGGTAGGAGAATTCAGATGATATCCTTCATCAGCTGTATCACCAGATGTTGTTGTTTCACTGACATAAGCCAAATCGAATTCGTCAATAGAGTCCGGCGTTTCTACTGCCGGGTTAAATTCGGTCACTTCCACGCCGAATTCGGAAACCAGCCAATCAATCAAGATATCATCATGTTGCCTGTCTACATTCGCATCGATTTCCTCTAAGTTGCGAAAGTAAACGACGGTTTGCTGCGAAAAAGCGTCTGTAACCAATAGGCATGCGGACAATAAAACGATGCAGCTCAAGATTCCCATTTTCTTCATAATTTCTTTCCTCCTTAAAAAGTTTATAAAATTGATGTGATAATCAACTTTGTCAAAATATCGATTGAATGTCAAGAGGATATTTCCTAATTGCATGATCTTTATTTTGGTGAAATTTTGTTTAGTAGGGGGATGTGTTAAAAAGAATAAATTAAGTTCAGATCTTAATCTTCATAAAAAAAACAAATTACATCGAAAAAATCTAGCTTGAAACTTTCCTCTTTACAAGCCGAATTTTCCATGCTGTTATTTTAAGTCCTTAAACATTACTAATTCTACCAATTTTTTACATGTAATGGGAGAATGCAAAATGAAAAATGTTTTATCATAGATTATATTCATGAACGTTTTAATTAATTTTCTACTTAGATGTGAAGTGGAAAGACAATAATAAAATCATATTGGAAGGATGTGTGATTATGAGAAGAAGTTCAATAGTTTTTATGGCGGTAGTGTGTGGAGTCAGCTTGTTATCATCCACCGGATTTGCCACTTCGATCATCACCGAATGGAACCCAGTCATTATTGATGCCACGATTGAAAACACGCCCGAACCCACAATCGGAACACGAACCATGATGATTATTTTCACCAGTGCATACGATACATACTCAGCGTATGATCCGGTGTCTCTTGGGGCAGTGGTTGGTGACTCTCTGGATGGCACAGGAGGGGAGGCTAGTGAAGCAAACATGAGGGAGGCCGTTTCTCATGCCATCTATAATGCAATTCTTGGTGTGGCGCCACTCAGCCAGCCGGAAGCGGAAGCCTTTATGGGCGAACTGGGATACGATTTGGACTCAAACTCAGTTCCGGCCAATTTGGGCAGAACCGTGGCCCAGAGAGTTTTGGAATCAAGAGAAAACGATGGCTCTAACCATCAAAATGGTTACCAGGATACCACAGGCTACCAGCCGCAAGATCCGTCTGTGCCTGATGCCTGGCAGCCGTTAATTGTTCCATTGGACGACGCCAATGGCACCCCGCAAACCCCACTGACCCCCCATTGGGGGCTTGTGGAGACCTTTGCGATTGATGTCAATGAATACCGACTCGAGCCTCCGGCAGAATATGGCACCTCTGAATGGGATGGGCAAATTGAAGAGGTAATGGAGTATAACGCCAACTTAACCCCAGAGCATAAAGTGATTGCCGAATATTGGAGACCCATGCGGGGCACACCACCGATGTTGTGGGGTGAACTGGCGGCGGTTGTTTCCGAACAAAAAAATTATGGGCTGGCAGAAGACGCGATGCTTTTCTTTGCCATTCACAATGCCATGTTTGATGCAGGGATTACCTGTTGGGAAAACAAATATTTTTATGGCTACATCCGTCCCGTCACTGCGATTCGCAATATGGGGGAAGTGATGATTCGTGGTTGGGGCGGTATCGGACAAGGCACAGAAGATATCTTAGCCAGTGAGTGGCTGCCATATCAATCAACCGGTGATCCCACCCCGCCATTTCCAGAATATGCATCCGGACATAGCACGTTCGGCAGTTCTTGGGCAGCGGTTATGGCAGCGTATACAGGGAGTGATGAATTTGGATATGGAGAATCTTTTGATGAAATGTTTTTTGAAGGCACACCGCTTGATCCACCGGTGGAATTGTATTGGGAAACTTTTACAGAAGCCGCACAAGAAGCAGGCATTTCGCGTTTGTATGGGGGGATCCATTTTATGGATGCCAATGTAAACGCTCTGGAAGCGGGGAGAAGAGTCGGGATGGAAGTTTGGGAAAAAGCGCAGGCTTTGTTCCAAGGACAAACATCCAATGTTGAAGAATGGGATTCGTTGAAGTAGAAAAAAGAGAAGGGGATTACGGATCAAGGGCAAGGTGGATTTACGCCTTGCCCTTATGTCTTTAAATATCTGTTGTGAATTGAATTATGAAAATTTGACTTTCAGTATTAA
>CAZEZQ010000041.1:0-14330 GCA_964516245.1 uncultured bacterium
GGGTGAAATTCGGGATTTTGAAACCGCAGAAATCGCCATCCGCTCGGCGCTTACCGGACACTTGGTGTTTAGCACACTCCACACCAATAATTCGTCCGGCGCAGTCACCCGATTGTTAGATATGGGAGTCGATCCCTACCTGATTTCATCATCGGTAGCGGGAATTTTGGCGCAGCGCTTGGTTCGGAAAAACTGCCCCAATTGTCTCGAACCGTACGAACCCGAACCGGATTACCTGATGCTGGCTAATATCAATCATGATCATGATATTAAATTTCAACATGGCGGCGGATGTGAAACTTGCCACAAGCAGGGTTATAAAGGACGAACCGGCATTTTTGAACTCATGGTCTTGAACGATACGTTACGGGAACTAATTTTGACGAGGCCATCTGCCAGCCAGATTCATCAGACATCCGGCATCCGTTCTCTGCGTGATTATGGCTTGGATAAAGTAAAAGTTGGTGTCACAACACTGGAAGAAGTGGTTCGTGTCACTCAAGAAGATGAAATTGCGGAAATCAATTTGTAAATAGATTGATTTCTTTCCAAATAAATTGTTTTGTTCATTGCGTTTTAATTCATTGCGTTCCAGCATTCGTAAGATCAATCATTCGCTGGGAACGGCCCTCTCCCATAGGAGAAAATATCCTCTTTGGAATACGATTATGCCTACTTTTCAATACAGAGCACTTACACCAGACGGCCAAACGGTCAGTGGAAACATTTCTGCGGGGACACGTCCTGAAGCCATTTCCCAGCTCAAACAACAGGGCTTTCGTCCATTAAAACTGGAAGAACCAAGCGGCAAAAGCCGTATCGCTTCCGCCCCCGCCCAAAAAACCAAACGCTCTTCCCGTATATCCCGCAGGGATGTTCAAGTATTTACCAATCAACTCGGAGCACTATTAAAAGCGGGCATTGTTATGGCCCAAGCGTTGAAGATTTTAGAAGAACAAACCGAAAGCGCAGGATTGGCTGAAATCATCCGCGATGTTCATAAAGAGATTCACGGCGGGGCCAGCCTTTCTGAAGCCCTGGCAAAATACCCCAAACATTTTTCCAAATTGTATTGCAGCATGGTGCGGGTCGGTGAATCCGGCGGAGTGTTGGATGTGGTATTAAAGCAACTCGCCAGCTTCATGGAGGCGGAAAACAATCTGCGTTCGAACATTACCACGGCCTTGGCATACCCTATATTGGTGGTGTTTGTCGGGATCGGTTCGATTCTGGTATTGATAACATTCGTCATTCCCCGCTTAAGTTCGGTATTTGCCGATTTCGGAGACCGCTTGCCTTGGTTGACCAGCGCTCTCATTGGAGTGAGTAATTTCTTTCTCAGTTATTGGTGGGTGTTTGCATTGTTGGTGGGTGCAGCCATCTACGCATTCCGGCAGGTTCAGCAAAATCCCCAAGGACGCGAGTTTTTAGACAAAATTAAAGAACAAATGCCGGGGTTAGGCCAGGTCATCGTAAAATCACACATCGCCCGCTTCTCCCGCACCATGGGCACGTTAATCAAAAGCGGGATTCCCGTACTGAATTCACTGAATCTGGTGGTGGATACAACCTCAAGCACAGTGCTTGAAAAAAACCTGCGCGAAGTCAGCGAAAAAGTGAAAAAAGGCGAAGGATTATCTCAGCCCCTGAAAGAAACCGGCTTCTTCCCCCCGATGGTCACCAACCTAATTGCAGTCGGCGAAGAATCGGGCACATTAGATGACATGCTATTTCAAGTGGCCGAAACCTACGACCAAGAAGTCCAACACGCCATCAAACGCTTTATTACTTTGTTTGAACCCTTGGTGATCGTCTTGATGGCAATCGGTGTGGGTGGAATCTTGTTCGCCTTTTTGTTGCCAATTTTAAACATCGGAAACATGGTGCAGTAAGATGATTGGTTTGAGAATATTTTACAATCAAAAACTTCACTCTAGTTGTGTAGTTATCCCCCCCTGTGGTGAAGTGATTCCCCCCTTATTAAGGGGGGCTAGGGGGGATCGTAGTATTATCGTTCATCCAAATCCCCCCGGCGCCTTTGGCGCCACCCCCCTTACTAAGGGGGGTAGTAAAGCGGCTTCTTTACAAAAAGGGTTTAGTTTGCTGGAACTGCTCATGGTGGTTTCGATTCTGGCGATTGTATTGGGGACCATTATCCCCAATTTGAAACCACTGCTTGAAGGAACCGCACTCAAGCGTACCACCACTTTGCTAGCGGATATCCTGCGGTATGCGCGAAGTTCGGCCATTCAGCACAGCCAACAAACCAAAATCACATTTGATCAAGAATCCGGCGACATCCTATATACAGTAGAAGCCGATCCCTTTTTATCGCCTGGAGTATTTCAAGAACAGGCGGTTCCCGTTCAAACACCGGACACATTGGGCGATCTTGTGCAGATTGCCAGCATTCAAAAAAACACGCTTTCGGGCTCGCAAGAACCGAATGTGATTGAATTCAACAACGACGGTTCCACATCAGATACTTTCATCTATCTCACAGACAATTCGCAAAAGGTGTTCACGGTAGGGATTGTGGGCCTCACCGGCCAGGTATTGGTGTGGGAAAAATCGGTGGAGTCGTTTTATGCTGAGTAAACAAGGTCAACAGGGATTTACTCTGGTAGAAGCGCTGCTGGCCATGACTATTTTGGGCATTGCGGTAACCAGCATATTGACCACATTTTCCAGCTCGCTAGTCGCCGGAAAAGTGTCTGAAGACCGGGCATTGGTAACTTTGTTGATGGATGATTTGCGTTCGTATGTGCGTTCAGGCATGTTCTCCCCCATGCAAATCAACCAGGGTACATTTTCGCAGTATCCCGAATACAGTTGGCAAGTTACCTACACCATGAGCGAAACTCAGAACTTGTATCAAGTGGAAATGATGATTCAGTGGATGCGCGGCAGCAGGCAAAACACAGTACGCATGGTTACCTATCATTACGATAACAGCGCAACCGTAGAAGAAGAAAGTGAAGAATCTGAGGGTTCTGGACGATGAGACGCGCTAGCGGATTTACGTTGGTTGAAGTGGTTCTTGCCACCACCATTTCTGCATTGGTGTTAGCGGGAGCCTATGCTTCACTTGCCACCATTTTATCTGCCTATCGCATCCAAGAAGGCCAATATGCCAATACCGACAAAGCGCGGTTGATCTTATCCCGAATGCGCGAAGACCTGGCCGCCGCTTTTCTCTCACCCCATCAAGCCATGACCCGGTTTGTGGGGACAGACAATCAAAATGGAACCTTCTCGACTGATACATTGACCTTTATTAGTACCGTAAACAACAGCGCCCACACCGGCGGGGGAACCAGCGATTTGGCGGAAATTCAGTATTACATCGATATGGATGATAGCACCGAAGAAAAATGGCTTGTTCGGCGTTTCGATGCCACTCCCGATATGGATCCGTTTTCTGGAGGGGAATTGGCATTGTTAGGCCCCCAAGCGCTTTCATTAAACTTCGAGTATTTTGATGGTGCTGCCTGGTGGCCCACATGGGATTCAGCGGAAGAAATCCCCATCGCTGTGAATGTGACAGTCGGAATTTTCGAACCGAAACAGCTCGGCGAAGAGCCCAACGAAACCAATGTAACCCACTATTCAAAATTAATCTGGTTGGCCCAGTACCGTGAGATTTCTGCCGGTCAATTAAGCGGTGAACCGGGCAGCACGGCTGAGTCTTCAGCAGAGGCAAGTTCAACTTCAACAGAAAGCATCCCATCGAGCGGGGGAGGAAGAACTAGTGGCCGGTAGAAGAAATTTAACATACCCCCTCTCCCAAGATCGTTACCCACAAATTGTGGAAGAGTGCACGATCCCCTCCCCAAGACTGTGGAGGGTTAGGGTGGGGTTGAGGATGCCTGATTTAAGTAAGATCAAAGCCCACAACCCCCTCCCAACCTCCCCCAAACTTGGGGGAGGAGAAACTTCTAGGCAAAGACCAGCCCAAAGGGATGATGGCTTTGCCTTAATGATTGTGCTCTGGGTGGTGGCGATTATGGGGATATTTACCATGCTTCTAGCCAGCCAAACCCGTCTGTCATTAAAAATGAACCACAATGCGCAAGAAGGCCTGCAGGCCAAATTATTGGCCGAAGCGGGTGTCCACCGTTTTATTGCCGAACTTCAAGAAGATTGGGAACTTTCGGTCTCCGACCATGAAAATGAAACCTGGTTTAGCAGCCAAAGCCTGTTTTTCGATGTTCCCTTAGGGGATGGGATCTACCGCTTGGTTCATCAAGGAGTCGGAGAAAATCAATCCGAGTATTACGGCGGAGTGGACGAATGCAGCAAACTAAACCTAAACACCGCCACCAAAGAGATGTTAATGCAATTGCCCAACGCCACTGAAGAAATGGTGGATGCGATTATCGATTGGCGGGATGAGAATGACACTCCAGAAACATTTGGTGCGGAAACGCCATATTATCAATCATTAGTAGAACCTTACCGCGCCAAGAACGATCTGTTCGATACGGTTCCCGAAGTGTTGCTGGTGAAAGGAATCACGATGAATACGCTCTTTGGTGAAGATACCAACCGGAATGGAACATTGGAACCGAATGAAAACGACGGAGAACAGAGTTTCCCATCCGATAACAACGATGGTTCGCTGGATCGCGGGTGGTGGCCTTATATCACAGCCTATTCGTATGAACCCAACGAGAGCAATATGGGAACTTCGCGCATCAACATCAACGAAGCCGACCGTGACGAATTGGAAGAAGAATTCGGCGAAACGCTGACAAATCAAGATATCAACAACATCATTTCAGAGCGCGAAGACGAAGAATTTGAGACCATCGCGCATGTGTTGGATGCGGATATCGACGAAGAAAAATGGAAAGAAATCGCGGATCGCATCACCGTTAGCGATGAAGATCAGTTAATGGGCCGAATCAACCTAAACACGGCGTCCAGAACGGTGCTGCGATGTTTGTTTCCTCAAAATGAAGAAATCATAGAGGGCATTTTTGATTATCGCGAGTCGAACGATGGCCCTTTCGAAAACGTGGGACAATTGCTTGATGTGGAAGGCATCGACGACGGCCGTCTCCAAGAAATTATCAACCATGTTTGCACGAAATCGGCTGTATTTTCCGTGCGTTCGGTTGGGTATTTGGAACGCTCCAAAGCATACAAACAAATTTACGCGATCATAGACCGGGGCCAAGAGCCCCCCCAGATTATTTATTGGAAAGAATTTCGATGAAAGCAAAAGTACCTGCTCCGCATACGATCCTGTTGCAGATTGTGTCCAATCGCATTGTTTGGTTGGAAAGTGAAAAAAAAGAAGACGGGATACACATTTTAGGACGGGGCCAAGTATCCATGGATCCTGACGAAGTTGATGCGGCAGACGACCAACAACGCCTGCAATTCGCACTGGATGCCATTTCGAAAGAGCTCCATTTGGGCTGGTTCACCCGGTATGATATTGTGTTTCTCGTTCCCAGCCATCGCTTGACCGCTCGTTTTGTTGAAATCCCGCCGACAGACGGCGAACACATCGGCGAATTGGTTGAATTCGAAGTCAGTGAAACATTGCAAGTTCCCATCGAGCAAATCAGTTGGGATTTGCTCGTTTCTTCCAAGCATGAAGAAACCACAGATAACCATTTGATGTGGGTGGCCGCCAAAAAAGAGTATCTCGATACTTTGCTTAGCCATTGGCCGCAAAATGTGCTTTTCCCCACTCAAATCACACCGGTGTTTGGCGCCGTGTATGAACATCTGCTTGATTCTCATTTCGACCAACTGCAAGAACCAACCTTATTGATCGTTCGTGAAGGCGAACACGCCGACCTGGCGGTAGTAACCCAACGAGCGGTTTATTTCAATCGTTCCGTGCCTCTCACCCGGCCCAATCCAAACGACCCCTGCGCCAACCTGCTTGGGGAAATCAACCGGACTTTGGCGTATTTATCAGACCGGTTTCCACAAGGCGCTATCCAAGGCCTTCTTTTCGTGGGCTTCGAAGACTGGGATCTCACTTGTTTGGAACAAGATGCTTTTCAACATGAACTGGGCGCCTCGCAATTGGCCTTAGAGGATATGTATCCACTTTTTGAATGGAGTGTAACCGGGCTGCAGAGTGAACATTTGCCGTTGTTATGCCACGCCTATACCCGCCATCACTTGAATCAAATGGGCCCCAATCTGCTAAAAGAAAAGCCGAAAAAATCCACATGGAAAGCGTGGACACCCGAAACCGCCATCCCCATGAAGCAATTCGGCACCATTGCATCTTCGTTGATAGCCGCATTCTTGCTGTTGTGGGTTGGGCAAAACATGTGGCTATCCTATGCGGCGGCAGACCGGGCGCAAAAAGGGCAAGAACTGCTGCGCCTGGCAGACCGTTATAAACAAGAAGAGAGCGGCCTTCGCGCGATGGCGATGAATGATATCAAATATGCCGATGTATTGTTGTTTTTATCCAAAACACTGCCTGAAAAAATATTGGCCCAATCGATTTCCTTAGACCAAAAAAATGGCATCGAACTGGCCTTGCAAGGCGGCGACCAGAATTCGGTAGTTGAAGTGATCGAGAAAATGAATCAAAGCAAACTGTTTCGCGATGTCACATTAGATCGCGCAGCCAATGAGAGAGACGGATTTGTGGTTTATTTGAGTGGAACACTATTGTCGGGGTAAAAGATGGTTGATTTATCGAAATTATCAGAACGGGAAAAAAAATTGGGCATCGCCACCCTGATTGCATTGGTGATTGGCTTGACGGCGATTGGTTACAAACTCATTAAAGATTCTATGATGGATTCACCCATTTCAGAGAGTACAGCCATCCATTTTGAAGATTTATTCGAGAAAATTCACAGCGTGGAAGAACAAAAAAAGCAGAATAATGTCTATCGAAAACAGATTGGAAATGAAACCGGCACCTTCGCTGATGAAAACAGCATGTCACAATTGTTCGCCGAACTCTCCCAGGTGGGCCAAAAAAGCCAGTTTAAAATCAAGAGCATGGACCCGAATTTGAATGCGCGAGCCAATCCTCTGCCCAAGATGGATATTCGCATCAGCGCGGAATGCAAATTTGAAGACCTCATCCAATTTTTAGACAATCTTCGTTCGGCCAAGTATTTGATGCAACCAACAAACATACGCATGTCGTTGAAAGACAAAAACCGTCCAGACTTGCAAGTACAAATGACCGTTTCAACATATTTGCTGGATGTCAAATCGTCGGCTTTGCCGCCGAACGCTCTCGTGAGGCCAGGTTCATGAACGCTCGCATTTTCGAACAAATCAAAGCCCTCGTACGCGCCTATTGGCAGCATACGGCTCTTGGATTATTGGCATTGTTAGTATTATTCCAGTTGTCTTCATGGGGAATGACCTACATCGATTTAATGAAAATCGATTCTCGTATTGCCGAAGCCAAAACCCCCGGTGAAAGCGAAGACGCAAAAGAAGAAAATCAATCTGGATCAAACAAGAATAACGAAGAACGCAAACCGGAAAAGAACATTTTCAAAAAAGAAGAAATTTCCTACCGGCTTACAGCCATCTACATGGATACCGCGGTAATCGAAAACAAAGACGTCAAAGTGGGTGACCGGGTGGGCAAGGCGGAAGTGAAAGAAATTGGATTGGATTATGTTGTCATCCAAGAAGACGGAAAAGAAAATACGCGCCGTCTCGAACTGTTTGAGCAATCAGGGGGCCGTCCAGCGGATCGTGGCGGTGGTCCCTCTCCCTCCCGAATGCGCCGGGGCCCAGAGCGCAGCCGGGGTGAAATTCCACGCCGTGAGGAACCTGGCCCCGGTCAAGCCTCTCCACCAGAAGAATCAAACGGAAATGATCGTGACGATATGGCCTTCAAAGGCAGATCTTTTGACGAACTAAGAAACATGAATCCCTCCGAACGGCGGGAATTTTTTCAAAACTTAACTCCAGACGAACGGGAAGAATTGCGCTCCATGGCCAGACGGATGCGTGATTGAAACACATAGATTCAATTTTTGGAAAAAGAGGACGGTTCAATGAAATATTTTTGGGAACAAAACAAAATTGCTATAACGATACTACTGCTCATGGGGTTGCTCGTACTCCCAACAGCCGCGCAAGAAGAAAGCGATCAAGACCCGGAAGAAACGAGTTCTGAGGAGGCTTTGCCCAACGGTGGTGGTTTGGGAAATTTGTTTGCCGATAGCATTCAAAACTGGCTGCAAGCGGGCAATGTGTTTTTGCCCAACGGCCAAACCGCCCAACCGGTGAATCCCGATGAGACCGATGAACCCAAGCAATTCACATTAAATTTCAACAACGCCAAAATTGACCAAGCCTTAAAATTTTTGAGCGATTTAACCAAAAAAGTGGTGCTCAAGTCAGATGAAGTCGATGGCCAAATTAGCATCATGAGCCCCAACGAAGTCACCAAAGAAGAAGCCCTGGGGATCATCGATGAAGCCTTTATGCTCAAAGGCTATACCTTCATCGAAACCGACAAAACCATCATTGTGCTGCCGATTAGTGAGGCGAAACAAAAAGGCGTAGACGTAAAAGTGGGAACAGGGCTCGACACCAGTACCCGTGTGGAAACCCGTATCATCAATTTGGAATACGCCTCGCCATCGATGATTGAAGACGCGTTTGAAGATCTGCTTTCTGAAAACGCCAATATCATCGCCGACGACCGCACCAAAACGCTGGTGATTACCGACACCGGCTCAAATATCGAACGGCTGACCACCATCATCAACCAGATCGACAAGCCGGGCACGGCCGAAGGTGTGGAGATCCGGGTGTTCAAATTGAAATATCTCGATGCCAGCCAATTGGCGAGAGATATCGATGAAGTGCTGGAAAACATCGTCAACGCCAAGCGGGGCGAATCCGGTGACCGCCGCCGGCGGCGGGATGCCAATGTCGAAGTGTTATCTGACCGCACGACCAATTCCCTCATTATTTCGGCGCCCAAAGAAGCCTTGGATGCAGTCGCCAGTTTCATTCAAAGTTTAGACACCAGCAGTACCGAGAACCTGCAAGAGAAAACCTTCACATTGGAAAATGGAGACGCCGTGCAAGTGGCCGAGAGTCTAAACGAATTGGCCCAGAACCGCCGCACCAATATCTACCGCCCCACCGTGGTCGCCGATTCAAGAACCAACACGGTGATCGTTTCCGCCTACCCCGAAGATGTATTGGCTTTTGGGAGATTGATCGAACAATTGGACGAAAAGCAAAGCTACGATGAAGTCACCGAAGTCTTTCCTTTGGAAAACGCCGACGCCATCGTGCTCAGCGAAATGATCCAACAACTGCTTGGTTCTCAAGATGACAGCCAGCGCTATTATTATTGGCGCAGGGATGATGAAGAGGAAAGCGATGTAAAAATTGTAGAAGATCAGCGCCTCAATGCCCTGATCGTAACCGCCAAACCCGCCGATATGCCCATGGTAGAGCGGTTAATCGAAAAACTCGACCAACCGATTCCTGTATCCAAAGAAGAACCCCGCATCTTCCCCATCAAAAATGTTCGCGCCAGTGATATCGCCGCCATCATCAATGAACTGTTCACTCAAAACCAGCAACAAGGGGGAGGAGGGTTTTACTATTACGGCAACCGGCAGCAGCAGCAACCTTTAACCGGCTTAACCGGCAAAGTCAAAGTGTTAGCCGATCCTACAACCAATTCGATTATCGTCATCGCCGGCAGCCCCCGCGCGTTTCAAGTGATCGAAAAGTTAATCGAACAATTAGACCAAATTTCGCCTGAATTCAGCTCAACCCGGGTGATTAACTTAAAAAACGCCAATGCGGATTATTTGCAAACCAAACTCACAGCCTTGTTCGAACAACAACAAGGAGGCCAGCAAAATCAGGGATTCTATTGGTTTCTCAATCAATCGATAAACCAAGATCAAGAAATCAACAATTTGATCGGCAATGTTCGCATTGAATCCGAAACCCGCACCAATTCACTACTGATCACAACCAATTCTCAGTATTTCGAAACCATTGAAAATTTGGTGTCCGAACTTGACCATGCCATCGAGCAGGTGGAAATCGAAATTCTCATTGTCGAAGTCCAAGATATTGAAGATCAGGAATTAGGTATCGATTGGGACGGACAAATTCCCATTCAAACCCGGGGCGATTTTGACGCTCCGTTAGACAGCATCAACCAAGCCAACTTCACTGTGATGAGCAGCGCCAATTACGACATGGTGTTGAATTACCTCGCCTCTTCAAACAAAACCAATGTCGTTGCTCGGCCAAACATTCTAACCGGTGACAACCAATCGGCTTTTGTAGAAGCGATCAACCGCATCCCCCGTTTTGGCGAATTTTCGGTAGGGAATGTCACGACGAATCAAAGCATTGTTTTTGAAGAAGTTGGTTTGAAATTAACGGTTCGCCCTCATATTAATGACGCCACAACGGTTACCATCGATGTGGATTTGGAAAATGGCCAAATATTGGAAAACCAAGGCTTGGAATCAGATTTCGGTACCATTCCCGCCTTTACGCGCAGAACGGTTCAAACACTTCTCACCGTACACGATTCTGAAACCGCCGTATTATCGGGGGTAATCGACAATGCTTATATCGATTCAGAAAAAGGCATCCCCGGCCTGATGCATATCCCTCTTCTGGGAAACTTATTCAAAACCAAAGGGAAAACCCGGAACAAAACCGAACTGATGGCGTTTATCACCCCGTATATTTTGTCTGATAAAAGTGACCGGCTGCGCGTGCTCGAAAAACAAAAAAATCGATTGGAATTCTATGAAGGACTGGGCAATCAAATGAAAGACTTGGATGTCGAATTTGGCACCCAAAAGAATACGCAATAGGCAATGAGAACCGCCACACCAGTTGTTTCAATGAAAGACATTACATCCATGATGAATAAAAACACGATATTTATATTGCTATTTGCCGCCGGTGTGATTGTGGGATATGGAATCAACCAGATTCTAACCAACGCCGGCCAGGTGCCCGAAAGCAACATCGAATTCGCAAACCAAAATCAAGGTGATAAGGAAACGAAACCTCAGCCCACTCGTGATCTCCCTCAACTAGAGGCGGATTTGTACGAACGAGAGCTTCCCCAAACCTCACCGCTTTGGGCACAGATTCGCATGAATCCCATACAACAACACGGTGAGAAAATTGCAGAACTATTGGAAAAAGAAGCCTTAAATGAAATCTGGATTGAATTCATCGCGTCATTCCCCCAAAGCGCTTCTCCAGTCATTCAACATTTGTTTGCGGCCAGTGAAGAACTCCGGCTGTTTCTTTCCCCAGGAGAAGGCGGCAATGGGCGGGCGTGGATGCTTTGCAGCAAGCCCAAAGCCAATCAGGAGGAATCTCAACCTACACTAAATGAAACCATCGCTGCCGCCTTTCCCGATGCAGCCACCTCAGAACTTGATGCGGGCCCGCTTCAACTTAAAGTATTTGATACTCCATTGGGAGACGTGGCGATTTCGCAAGGGTCGAACATTCGATGGTTGTGCACAAGCGCGAAAGCGATACAGGCATTATTTCAGCAGCCCCCTCCTCCACAAAAACCGGAACAAGAAAATGATGAAACCCATCCACTTCTCAAGCGCTTTCCAGATGCGGCAATAAGCATATTTCTCAACGCCTCACAAGCTGGGCCGATCCCATTTTTTGAAAATGTATTACCTCTTCTATCCCAACTGGGTTCAAAACAGGCTGCCTTGTTTTACGGCTGGCCCAAAGGCCAGGGCAAGTTGACTGTATTGGCTCCCGCTCAAAATCTCCCTGAATGGTCGAAAGAATGGCCTCCTTTGGATCACTACGTTTTTACCCCCTCCGACCCGGTGGGCCTGATCGAAGGCGCTATGCGCTGGCCTGGCAAAACCAATTCAACCAATCCCGAGCAAGAAAAACTCAACAATGGCCCTCAACGCACAGATAGGAGCGCCAATCAAGCGAATGACCCTGCAATGAAGCAAAAAAATAATGGGGCCGGGGCATTGAATCAGATTCAAGCAATGCGGCAACAGCTGTTAAGCAAATTAGTGCCAAAAGGCAATACCATCGGGATCAACTTTTTCGGCTTTTCGTATGGGGTCCCGGCAATGGTAATGGCCCTGCCCGAATTAGCTTCCCAAGATGTATTACTGAACGCTTTGGCGCAAAAAAAGAACAAAATTAACGAAGAAAAAATTGAAATCGCCAATTTGCCAGGGAAATTTTACCAGTTGCCCCAATCCAATCCAAAAGGATTGCATGAGCTGCTCATGATTGAGCGGGATGCGGTTACCTATATATTCGATCAAAAAATGTTGGCTCAACACTATCTGGGTGAATTGAGCGACCCTTCCGTGGTGAAATCAGAACGCCCCATGAAATGGCGTGACCGGCTGGAGGATGTACGCTCTCCTGCGCAAATCAAACTGTTAGCTACTCCCGAATTTTTCGAATATGTCATGAATCAAGAAAAACAACAATGGAAAAACAATCAAGAAATCTTACAACAATACGACCGATTGATAGAAGAATTACAACCGGTCTTCCAACCTCTAGCAATTAGCGCCGGTTTGGATAATGCTGAATGGTTCATCGAAATCCAAGCCGAAGAAACCAACGGACACATAATAGGAACAACCCTTTTAGGCTTAGGGCTTTCACGCTTTTTAGAACATTAAGACAATAAAGCAATATTATGTACAATGTTCTCCTATAGAAATGCCATTTTCAATGACCCCCCTATACTCATATTCATACGTTATACATCCCTTAAGGCAATAAACGATAAATCCGCTTGCCTTCCACCTGTGCAAAGCGAAAAAAAATGGGTAGAGTGTGGGCATAAATTTCAGCCATAAGATGAATTTGGTTGACAGGTTGTATTTCTGCGGCTGTAATATGGGAGTCGATCATGGAGCGTAGTAATTTGTTCCGAATCGCATTGATTCTGGGCTTGGTGTTTTGGGTTGAGGGTTGTCACACCACAAAGGTGAGAGTTCAGTCGACTCCACCGGGGGCACAGGTGCATTGGGATTATGAACCCAAGGGCACAACCCCTGTAGAGTTTCCGGTAGAATGGCTGGGCAATCACCGGCTTACCCTCGATCATCCCGACTTTGAACAATACGTGGAAACGGTGGATCTACAATCTCCGCTGTATTTGCGGTTCCCGCTTGATTTCTTTGCCGAGTTGAAACCGTATCCCACAGAAAACCACTATGAGTTTCAAGTTGACCTGACCCAACATGCCAACCCGACACGGGAGGCCAGCCGTCATGAACCAGAAGGCGAAGAAAAGCCGTAATTATCGTCAAGAGAGCGCAGGGAGCAATGTATTGTTTACACTCGGCCTGATCAGCGTCGTTGCGTTGTTGATTGTCGGCTGGGTTATGACCAAAGGGGGGATGGAAAACGTTTTTTCCAAAAACGATACATTGCCGAAAATCTCTCTCAATCCCAGCAAAACCCCTAACACCACCGCTACATCCAAGCCAACATCGTCACCGTTCACAATCACGACATCCGAACAAATTTCTCAACGGCAAATTGCCGATATCAAAGCGCAGCTCGAAGCCAAACTGCGAAGAGAATACGAAGATAAATTCGAGACCTACAAACAGCAATTGCAAAAACAAAAAGATGAGCGAATCAACAAATTAGAGAATCAAATTGAAGACTTAAAAATGCAGATTCAAATGTTGGAAATCGACAACCGCAATCTGAGAGAAGAAGAGGGCTAAAGCATGCCATACGTTTTTGGTGTGGATGGAGGCGGCACACACAGCCGGGCGATACTGGCCACAGAAAAAGGCCATGTAGTATCCATCTGCAAAGGGCCATGCGTAAATTACCACGATATAGGCGCCAGCCAAGTGCTGAACACCATCAAGCGCCTTTTCAATGAATCTCTGCAAAACGCCCGTGCCCGGCGGGAAGAATGTTTGGGCGTATGCCTGGGCTTGGCTGCTGTAGGCCGTCCGCACGATTATGAAATCTTAAAACCCTTGTTTGACGAACAATTCGGCAGCGAAGGGTATCTGCTCATGAGCGATGCCGAAATCGCCTTGGTCAGCGGCATCCTCTCTGAATTCGGCATTATCGCCACTGCCGGAACCGGCTCCATGATTTTTGGACGCAACGAAGAAGGCCATACGGGACGTATCGGCGGTTATGGACCCTTGATCTCCGATGAAGGCAGCGCCTATCAAATCGCCGTTCACACCCTGCGTGAATTGGTGCGGGTTCATGATGGCTTCCCTTTATCCACTCAGCTCTCGAAACCGGTTTTGGAACATTTCAAATTCAATAAAATGGACGAACTCATCCATTGGATCAATTCACCCAAAGCCACC
>CAZEZQ010000042.1:0-3873 GCA_964516245.1 uncultured bacterium
CCCTTAATAAGGGGGGAACTTCAAGGTTCACATTTTGTGGGTAAAGATCAGCTTAATAGGGGGGGGATACGATTTGGATATTCTATTAATTCTTGTTTGACAGACTACTAATATGACATTGCATGAGTACAAGAAATAGAATTGCCCTCTGAGATTTTCAGATAGTAATTTTTGGTTATACTATAAATGACAAGCCGGCAAAAAGTCCGATCCAGAAAATGGCCACACAATATATCGCAATGAGGGTATTTAATTTACACTGTATGTTGTTGCAGGCGGGGACGCCCACCAAGGCGCGTCTATGACCTGCGCTCCAAAAAAGACTTTTTGCCGGATTGTCATAAATCAAAATGGAAAATTTGAGTTTTTTTAATTGGTTATTTGTTTTAAGTAATAGGTGAGAATATGGAAGATTATATGAACCGTATTGTATCTGACCCACAAATTTGTGGTGGTGAACCTTGCATACAGGGCACCCGGATACCAGTGCATATCATATTGAGCCATTTTGCCGCTGGAGATACTGCAGAAATTATTCTTGAACAATTTCCACGCATAACCCATGAGGATATTCAAGCTATTTTTCAATATGCGGCCTACCTTTGTACGGAAAAGAAAACCCCTTCTAGCATCAAATCTGGTTTGTAAAGATTTTCCAACTGAATTTTTATTTCTGTATTCCACTTATCAATTGGGTGCATTTTTCAAATAATGTTTGAATTGGTTGGTGTACTTCGGGGAAGTAGAGACGGCGGTAATGTTCGCCGTGGTAGGCCCAGATGCGTTCGGGGTGAGAGAAGAATGCTGTAAAAATCTCTTGGTCACTCATTTTGCGGCGCGCTTGCACCCACTCACGTTTGTCTCTCCATTTTGGGAGGGATTCGAAAAAGGATGAAACGGCATCCATCATTGCGAGGCCGTCGCTGGAATAGCGAACGGGAATGCCAATGCCCCCAATCGCCTGCGCACGAAGCAGCGTTTCTTGAATGGCCAGTGGTAAAATACAACCTAGCGTGTCGGGGCTCAAATTTTTATAAAGCGTAGCAAGGCTATTGCGTTCGTAATAAAGGGCTTTTTGTGTGTAGGGTATTGCTTTGAGAGACGTATGGGGGTTGTGCATGATTTTGGCGCTGGGGACGAATACCGTTTTGTATCCAAGCAGGCGCAAGCGCCAGCCAAAATCAATATCTTCGTAAATCATGAAATAGTCTTCGTCGAAGCCGCCTAAATCTAAAAAGACACTACGCCGGACCATCATCCCGCATCCACAAGAGAAAAAAACATCATAAGGTGTATGGTGCTGCAGGGTTTCTTCTTCAAATCCTTTTCCAAACCAGTTTATGGTTCCATTCGCAAAGGTAGTTTCATTCCCTTCCCAATCGAGTATGTGGGAAGCGTAACAATCTGCCGGATAACGGTTCACGCTTCCCAGCAATTCAGACAACCAATTGGCTTCCACCCTGATGTCATTGTTTAAGAAGCACACCCAATCTGTACCGCATTCACTCGCCCCCCGGTTCAGGGCCGGAGCAAAACCGAGATTGTCTATAAGCTCCAATATTTCTACTTGAGGAAATTTTTTGCGTACGAACTCTTTTGAACCGTCGTTTGAATTGTTATCAACCAGCATTACCTTATAGGTATTGGGATCGATATTCATTGAATCAATGGAGGTAAATAGGGGGCTTAGGAGAGCTTTGCCTTTGTGATGGGGGATCAAAAGGGTTACATCCGCCATGTTAGTTCCCCCACAATCGTCTCCAAATGCTTTTGCCTTGCGGGCGGGTGCGGATTAATATCTTAGGTGGATTGGGTAGTGAGGGATCGTAATAATCTTGCTCGGGGAAGGCCCAAGAGTGCCAGAGCAAATCTACAGTATGAAAAGGCCGTCCATTGCGGATGTCACGTTCCACATTATCAGAGGCTTTGACGGGTTTGTTCGCCCACTCTTTCAGTGGGGCTATGGTTTCTTCAAACGAGAAATAGTCGTAGGCGAAGCGCCTGGCCGAAGTTGCGAGCTTTTGCAAATATTGGGGATTGCGTGAAGCATCATCAATTTTGACTGCTAAAGCTTTGGCATCGCCGGTGGGCGTTGAAATCGCGAGCCGGCTATCAGTCAACACTTTGGAGAGTTCGGTGGTCACGGTTGTTAGAATTGGCAATCCACATTGCATCCAAGTGAGCATGCGGTTGCGGCTGCCTAGAACCGATTCGTAAATGGGAAGGTCGACATTCAAGCCCAAATCGCATTCCATAGTGATGGCTGGAACATCTTCATTGGGGACCCAGCCCAACAAATGGAAACGGGATTCGTATGCGCTTTTGGAAACCCAGCTGCGAAAGCGGTTGTAGCCTTCTTCATGATGGCCTGTGATAGCCCCGCCGGTAACCACGCAATGGATACGTGGATTTTTATCCATGGCCCCTTCGATGCCTGAAAACAAGGTGTCGATGTCGGCCCAGGTGTTGAAACCTCCACTGCACAAGAGCAGAAAATCGTTGGCATCTACTTTTTTGCCCCGCAGGATGTAGTCTTTATGCACCGGCGTTATTTCTCCATCCAAGGCGCAAGGGATGGTCCAAATCAATTCTTCTCCCAAAGTAAACTTGTTTAAGCGGCCAATCATGCCGAGTTGGCCGATGGCGGTGCCGCGCTGCATTTCAGACACCACCGAAAGCCGGTCTGCCCGCAGCAAAACCCGCGTAAGAATTCGGTGAAACAGTTCCATTTCATCCAAATTTTCACTAAACGCGCTTTTGGCTTGCACTTCGGCGAACATATCGCCGAACATATCGAGCCACATGGGCAAATCGGTTTTGAGCGAAGCAGCTAGATTGGTCGCGATGGTTGAGCCCGCCGCGAGAATCGCATCGGGCTGTTGAGATTCGATAAGGTCTTCAATGCGGGTGAGAATGATGTTGGTATTGCGGGGCAAGGGTTGAGGCAGTGGAATATGGTTTAAGTCACCAAAGACCGATGGGCTGGTTTGATAATCGATTTTGACGGAGTTTTCGCGGGTGACGCCGAATTCACAAGTGAGGAGAGTAATTTTATGACCCGCGGCGAGCAGGGGTTTGGCGAATTGCCATGTGCGAATGCCAAAACCGTATAGACGGTCTGATTTATAAAACGGCAAGGGACCGACGCCGATTAGCAATAAATGGCTCACGAATTGTACCCTCTCACCCAATTTAGATATTTACAATTTTAGTAGTCTGTCAGAAGTGAAATGATGGGTTGGGACCCCCCCTAGCCCAATGTCATTAACTTAAGATCAAATTATAAAATTTTGTTTGTTGAAATTTGCTTAAACAAGAGCCCGGCTCGGCGGGAGCACGCCATGGCGCATTTTCAACCTCGCCCTCCTAATAGCAAAATCCCTTAAATTAATGGCATTGCCCCCCCAGCACCCTTAAAAGGGGGGGAATACAACAACCAATACCCATCACAGTATTCATGACAGAGCATTACGTAGTTTAATCGCATTTTTAAAAACACGATACCCATTCCCGTATTGTTTGCAATTCGTGTACAATAATTCCGGTTTCATAGGATGGTTGCCAGGAGAGTTTTATACCATCATCCTATCTACAATATTGTTATTTTATGGAGAATACAAATGCCTGTAAGTGAAAAACTGCTCGAAATATTGGCTTGTCCACAAACCAAAGCTCCGGTCGTCAAAGATGGGGATTGGATTGTGAGCACGGATGAAAACACACGTCTTCGCTACCCGATTCGGGATGACATTCCAGTAATGTTGATTGAAGAAGCGGAAGAAATGAATGTGGACGAATGGAATGAAGTGATGAAACGGCATGGGAAGAAGTCGAATTGAATATGAAATTAGTTACAAAATTAAGAATACATCA
>CAZEZQ010000042.1:3883-14291 GCA_964516245.1 uncultured bacterium
ATGTTGAAATTTTTGGAAAGTATATTCGTGCAATTGATTACTGGATATTGAATGGTTCGATGAGAATTTTCAGTTTGTATAAGACAACAACATAAAACCTTATTTTTTGGGTAGGCTAGAATAATGGTCAGTTAAGCATTGGATGAATAAAAAGATGAATAAAAAATGGAAAACTTCAAGAATTTTTTCATAAAGTTTATCAAACCTCTAGCTGTTTTTTTAAGTATCTTAGGCAGTGTTATAAGTATATCACTTGCAATGGCAAATATTTCACAATGGGTATTTGCCTCTTTTTCAATTCTATGTGTAATTTCCTTTTCATGCATTATGTATTTTTACGTCCAGAAGAGTGCTAAATATCGATATTTATGCTTTTCCCTATGTGAAATAATGAAAATCTTTGAAAAAACTCACAATACTTGGCATGTGTACAAACGCTTGACAGATTCTATGCATGCTGGAGTAGAATTAGATAATGCCAGACACACAATCTCCAAAGACATATTCTAAATCTTGAAAGTAATTTTCGCGACGCACTTTCACATTTACACCCAGGAGAAGATTTTTGCATATCTATCAAAGCTATTTGCTATAAGAATTTAAGCAATCTTGATAAAGCAGATGGTAATTCTTATAAGGAAGAGCCCTTTGTACTGCGTGATCTCCACTTATTTCGTGATGTAGGTCAAGGACCATTGAAAAGCGAAGATATTGTTCATAATCTTGACTTTGATAAACTCTCAAACAAAGAAGAGTTTGAGCATCTTAAAGAAACACTTTTCTATCAGAGTTTTACATCCAAGACTTTTGCATTCACTAAGAAATTTTCCGAAATCCAACAGCTTTATACAAAGCGGTTTAAGTCTGGTTTAGTCGTGCCTATAATTTTGCATGAAATTCCTTTTGCACTTATATGCGTTGGATCTGAAAAAGAAGGAATATTCAGCGAAGATGATAGACAGGTTGCATGTACATTTGCAGATGCTATATCTGAGTTTATTAGACTGGAACGGATATTGCACACTGTAGCAACTAGTCAAAAAATTATCGTGATGGAAGATTCAATAGATATGATTGAGGAATTAAAGAAAGTTCAATCTAAAGAGATAAAAGAAAAGGAGACAAATGATGAGCCTGAACCACTCTAAAAATAACGAAAATACATTTTCAATTGGTGCAGATGCTGGAAGAAAAACTTTCGTTGTTGGTAATCCACAAGGTAAAATTGGAATGATTATCGTTGAAGGTAGTGGACAATTTGCGAAAAAAGATTTTTCATCTGTATTAAACCGATTTGGGAATATTAATGAATTGAAAAATCGAGATTTTCAACAAGCTGTTGAGGATTTAAGCAAATAAAATCAAAAAAAATGGGAATTAATCTTTATTAATTAATTTTGTTCATGAAATCACCCCTTTGATATCATTCTAGGGGGATTTTGATTTTAACCTCAATAGAAGACTAAAATATGAAATTCGACCTGCAAGCCCTTCTTTCCGATGCGCTCGGTTGTGCCCGCAACCTCCACGAATCGTATATGAATCCTGTTTTTTCGAATGTGCTCGAAATGATTGGATTTACCCATGAATATACCCAAGGGGAAGGATGTTATCTGACCACATTGGATGGGCGGCGGATTTTCGATGCGCTTTCTGGCTATGGGGTATTTGGCATGGGGCGCAACCACCCGGTTATGCGCGACGCGCTTTCGCAAGCCTTGCAGCAGAATTTTCCCAATTTGGTGCAGATGGATACACCTCTGTTAAGCGGCTTGCTGGCCGAAAAACTACTCTCCATTGCGCCTGGCAATCGCTTGAAACATGTGTTTTTCACCAATTCGGGCACTGAATCGGTAGAGGGGGCTATCAAATTTGCGCGGGCGGCGACCGGGCGGAAGCGAATTTTGCACAACAAAGGGGCGTTTCATGGTTTGAGCACCGGGTCGTTGGCATTAAATGGAGATCAATCGTTTCGTGAAGGGTTTGGCGATTTGCTGCCTGGGGCTGAAATGGTGGTAATGGAGAATCTCGATGCGGTTGAAAAAGAATTGAAAACTGAAACTGTGGCCGCTGTTGTCTTAGAGCCAATTCGGGGCAAAGGGGTGTATTACCCTAGCGATGATTCGATTTACCCCAAACTGC
The DNA here is from genome assembly GCA_964516245.1 of uncultured bacterium. GTDB lineage: Bacteria > Hinthialibacterota > Hinthialibacteria > Hinthialibacterales > Hinthialibacteraceae > CAZEZQ01. Next base: position 6,026 of record CAZEZQ010000042.1, read on the forward strand.
AGAGATTGTGCCGCCAATATGGAACGGTGTTTTTGGTTGATGAAATTCAGAGCGGCTTGGGCCGCACCGGCCGCTGGTGGGCCAGTGAGCATTGGAATTTAGAACCGGATATTCTGGTGACCGCCAAAGCGTTGAGTGGGGGGATGGTTCCTATTGGGGCGATTTTGTATTCGGATCCAATCTACAAAAAAGTGTATAGCCGATTGGACCGCTGCGTGGTGCATTCCACCACGTTTGGTCAGAATTCTTTGGCGATGGTGGCGGGTTTGGCTGCGTTGCATGTTTTGGAAACCGAAAATCTTGTCGAACAATCGCGTATCCGGGGCGAACAATTGCTCAATGGGTTGCAGAAATTGCAAGAACAGCATGAATTTCTTAAGGAAATTCGGGGAAAAGGATTGATGATAGGTTTAGAATTTGGATCGCCGAAATCGTTCCTCCTTAAACCTGCCTGGACCCTTTTGCATTCTGCTGAAAATGGGCTTTTTGCCCAGGCGGTTGTTATGCAACTCTATAGCCAACACAATATATTGACACAGGTGGCTGGGCACCATCAAGAAATTATCAAGATCTTACCCCCCTATCTTATCACCGAAGATGAAGTGAACTCGCTGATTTCCGCCTTCGATCGAGTGCTTGAAGAATGCAAGCGGTTTCCAGGCCCGGTGTGGTCGGTTGGGAAACAATTGGCCGGCGCTGCGGCACGGCAGCATTTTTATGCACGCTCTGTGACAAACCAATAAAAACATTCTGCTGTTTTCATACTTCCTTTCTTGCGAACTCGTATGAGATAACCCCATGAAAATGTATAATTATGAGTTGTTGTACTACTAGTCTATGACAATTGAATTTGGGGGTTTTGCGGGAAAAATATACCGGCTGGAAGCCGGTGCTACCCTTAGTATCAACAAATTCAAATGTCACAGGCCACTACTATTCTGAATATGTTTTTGGAAACTTATGAGATCGATATTCTTTCAATTCATACATACCCTGGTAACCACCTGGCCACGCACAATTGTGATTGTGGCCTTGGTAAGCGCTGCCTTCTTTGGAGTGTATGGCGGTTTTGAAATGGAATTAATCGCCAATCAAGACCAACTGCTGTCTGAAGATTTGGAATACCATGCGCGCTATATGGATTTCATTCGCCGGTTCGGTGATTTGGAATTTCTTTATGTATTGATTGAAGGCCCTACGAAAGAAGGGATGATTTCTTTTGCCGAGGATCTGAAAGCCCGTTTGCAGAAGAGTCCGGATATTCATGATGTCATTTACAAACTGGATACATCTTGGGTAAAAAAATATGCATTGCATTTCGCTTCTGTTGATGAGCTGCAGCAGCTGAAGAGCGAACTGCAGGAGAATCAGGGCTCATTGGATGAGCTCTCTGACACGAAATCTGTAGATAGCATTGTACAGGAAATATCCAACGCACTTGCCCAACAATCCGCAGGTTCATCTGCTTCGGCAACACAAGCAGAAGAATTGGATACTTTTATTGCGGCTTTAAAAGGCGAGTATGAATCTCCATTTTCTGAATTTTATGGCTTTGAAGAAGAAATAGAGCAAGAAACCGGCGAAACGGAGTATTTTTGGTCGAATGATCAAAAAGCTTTGTTGATGCTGATTATGCCGGAAAAAGATTACAGCACTTTGAGTGTAATTGAAAAGCCGCTGAATCGGATTCGTACTGATATTTTGTTGAGCGAAATGGATCACGAGGGCGTGACGGCCGGGTTGACCGGCCGGCCGGCCCTGCAGGCGGATGAGATGGCGACCACCAATGAAGACATGAAAGCCGCCAGTATTTATGCATTGGTGGGCGTTTCGCTGCTCTTTATGATTTTCTTCCGTGAAATTACCCGGCCTGCGCTGGCCATGGTCGCATTGTTGATCGCCATGGGGTGGACATACGGATTTGTTGCATTGACGTTGGGGCACCTGAATTTATTGTCTTCGGTATTTGCATTGATATTGATCGGTTTGGGAGTGGATTTCGGGATACACCTGCTGCACCGCTATCAAGAAGAACTCAAAAATGAAAATGACCCGAAAATTGCAGTGTCTGGGGCTTTGCGATTTGCTGGGAGTGGCATTATCACCGGAGCGTTGACTTCTTCGGTGGCCTTTCTTTCAGCACTGACCACCGATTTTAAGGGGTTGGCGGAATTGGGGTATGTTTCTGGCGTCGGAATCGTGTTTTGCTTAATTACAATGCTTGTCGTGTTATCGGCCATGCTCTATTCGTATGACGCTCTGTTCCGTGGCCGGCATCATGTGCCAACACCCGTGCATCTTTTGGGATTACGGCATGTTTCACGCCGTCCCTGGGTTTTGGCGCTCATCATTCTTATTGTTTCGATTTGTCTCATTCCACAAGCCTTCAAGGTGAAGTTTGACGATAACCTTCTAAATTTGCAGGCAGAGGGTTTGGAATCGGTAACATACGAACACAAACTTATAAACGCATCTGATTATTCAACTTGGTATTGCGCCTTCGTTGAACAGGATTTGGAAAGCGCCAGGCAAACTGTTGCACAACTTGAAGCGAAAGAAACCGTAGCAAAAGTGGATAGTATTTCTTCTGTATTGCCGAAAATGTACGGCCCAAAAATGCCTTTGCTTTCTGAAATTCATTCTATTTTGACACCGTATAATTTTTCCGTTACAGACTATCAACCCAACCGCTATTTGTATGAAAACCTGAGAAGACAATTGGATGCTTTTCTTTCACAGATTGAACAGGCCAAAAAACAGATGGCGCAAATGCAGCAACAAGCGCAGCCGCAGGCGAACAACAGGATGAATCCAAATGAAGCACCGCCAAATCTTCCAAATGAAGAGACTGTAAAACGTTTTCGAGACTTGTTGGATTTGCTTTCGGGGAGTCAAGAAGATGTAGAATCGCGTTTGATTCAGGCCAATCAAGAGCTGCTCAACAAGCCAAAAGCGGCATTGCAAAAAATTTCGCAATATAGTGTTCCCGAAAAAATTTCGATTGAAGAATTGCCTCAAACGTTTCAAGACCTCTATATAGGAAAAGACGGTTCGTTTTTGGTGATGGCGTATCCCAAAGAAAATATCTGGCAGCATGAATCTATGAGAGAATTTGTGGGCGAAATGCGTGAAATCGACCCCAAGGTCACGGGCACGCCCGTGCAAGTGTATGAATCTAGTTTGTTGATGCGGGAATCGTTTCAAACCATTGGGTTGTTCTCTTTGATTGCGGTTACCGTGATGGTGTTTCTCGATTTCTTGTCGCTGCGGGCCACTTTTTTTGTGATCACGCCACTTCTGCTCGGGGTGTTGTGGCTTGTGGAAATTATGGGAGTGATTGATTTGCATCTCAATATGGCGAATTTCTTTGCGATCCCCATTTTGATTGGGATTGGCGTAGACAATGCAGTGCATATTTACCATCGGTTTGAAGAAACGGGTGATATTGAAAAAGCGGTGTATACAACCGGCTCGACTTTAACCTTAACCTCGCTCACCACCGGTTTCGGGTTTGGCAGTTTGATGGGCGCATCGCATCAAGGTTTGGCAAGTTTTGGCGTATTGATGGCGATTGGTACGGCAACTTGTTGGTTTTCTTGCGTGGTGGTGCTGCCATTGTTTGTGAGGATTTTTTCAAGAGGCCGGCATATTGGAAGTAAATATGATATTATGAAGTTGAAGTAAGGGAATGACTTTGATTTTCGCAAGGTGGTTAGGTTGGTGAATTAAAGCAAAGTTTAGTAGGCAGTTGTTCATGTTATTTGGTTTTTTTTGATCCAGGATTGTTTGTCATGTATATGATTAAATTCTTACTTGTGAATTTCGTAAATTTATCACTCAGGGGGAATTGGATTGTATAATTTTGTTTGTTGAAATTTACTTAAACAAGAGCCCGGCTCGGCAGGAGCCTCGCCCTCCTAACAGCAAACACCCTTAAGCTAATGACATTGCCCCTTAGTTTCCACACCTCGGCGCGCAGGCCCCATTTCATTGGGGTAGGAATTGGAGAACAAATTCTAATAGAACATTTCAAACTATTTTTGGTTTAGCTCTTTTATACTTTTTATTGCCATTCATATTTCATCTTACTTTACTTGATTTCGGGGTCCCACTTTGTTGAAGAATGGAGGAATACATTATCTTTTTGTCTCCATCGTTCAACTGTTTCCTGTGACACACCAGTGATAATTGGGGCAATGCCATCCCAATTTCGAAACGAAATTCTATTATTATATAATCTTTCCGATAAAATATCTCCAACACCTTCAAGTTCTTGATATGCCCGCATTCCCCATTTTTTCTTTTCATCTTTTGATTTATCTTTTAAAGATATTGGAACAGGATATTTCAATGATAATTGTTTCAACCGGTAATCAACTTTTTCTTCACCCGATACTTCATATTTGTCAGGATCATTTTCAAATGAAACAGGAATTGGACTTGGTGAATTGAGGTTTTTGCCCTTATTTGGATCATTCAATTTCAATGTTTTTGCTATAAAATTCATCGAAATGGGAACATATTGTTCAGCATCAATGATTTTCTTTTTATTACTTTTGACCGTTGGTGAATCTTTGTCATTTTTATCGATTTTATCTAAAGCAGCATTGTCTTTGCTTCTTCCATAATTAATTTGTACATCATATGAAACCTGATCCCCTCGATTCACGGCATCCTTAATAGGGCTTTCAACTTGTCTTTCATGTTGTTGGTTTGTTGATTGTGGTATAGGTGTAAGGTTTTTCCAATCATTTCCAGGTCCATGTAATTTTTCACTTAGCAAATGGCCTCGAACATAATATGTTCGCCCTCCTTCTTTTCTTAAGGTTAAATTGTTCCAAGCATCATTTCGAACGGATGGAGGAGAGCCTTTTTCTCCAACTAACGTGAGTGGATTCGCATTCATGCTTGTTCCAAATGGAGATGCTGATCCCCATTTTATTTGACTTTTTGGTAATTCTGTCAAATTTTCATCTGATTCAATTAAAAGCATTAATCGTTCTGTCTTCTTCAATAATTGATTAAGATAATCGCGCATTGAATTTTTTTCATCTTTTTTTGCCTTATTTTTTTCAACTTCTATTTTTTTGTGAAGTGCATTTGCTTCTTGGTATAGTGCAATTACTTTTTGATTGTCGCCGTCTTTATATTTTTCAGAAATGATTTTGCCTGCATTTTTCAGAAAAGTAGTATATTCTTCTGTAGGACTCGCTGTTACTACTAATACAGGATTCTTTTTTCCACCTCGAATTGACAGTGTTCCTTTTTTGCCTTTTTTAACATTAAATGATTTTTTATATTTCCACCATTCAAATACTTTTTTGACTCCCTCTTTAACAGCTGCTTTCCCTTTTGCAAATAACTTCTTTGCTTTTTTAACAATAAAATCAATTGCTTTGTTGACAATTTTGTCGATGGGTTTTCGGATTTTTTGGATGATGTTTTTGATGGTTTTGCCGATGCCGCTTAAACCGAGTAGCCTGGCTAGAAAATTCATTATGATTGGGATGGTCATGGCCAGGGCCCGTTCTACGGCGGCTGCGGCTGCGCTGAGTTTTCCCATGGCGATATCGGCGATGGAATTGAATACCGTTTTTACGAATTGGACGATACGATCCCAGTTTTCTACGAAGAACATGATGGTGTTGTAAATTGCTAAGATCGCCTGCACAATGGCGCCTGCGGGATTGAGAAAACTTAGTAGTTTTATCACCCCTTGTTTAATGACATTGACAATCACCCAATTGCGTATGCCTTCCATTACCGTATTTTTGATTTCCGCCGCTTTCCCTTTAATCATTTCCCACAAGGCCATTGGGCCTTCAGTAACCAAGCGTTTGACAATATCGACTGCTTTCTCTACTCGGCTGACAGTTTTTTCTCCCAAGCGTTTGACCAATTTTGCCCGAATGCGGTCCCATGTAAGACCCAAGATTTGCAGCACAAGCGAGAGAATGCCTTTGAGATCAAACTTTGCCGGCAGTTGAATTCCAGCCTCGCCCAAGGTGCCGGTGAGCCAACTGATTAGGCCGCCAACCAAATGCTTTCGGATGTTGTTCACAAAATTGTTGATGCCGTTTTTTACCGCATTGATGATATTCATGAGAAAGCCAATGGGGTCGCCGACGATTTTTTTGATGACGGCTTTGCCTTTGTCAATGATTCCCATCAACTGCTTGGCGTCATAACCGGCTTTTTTGAGCGCCCATTGGAAGAATTTGAGCATTGCGTCCAAGAGGAAATTGCCCAGCTTCGCCAGAGCCCCCGACATTTCCTCTTTCATCTTTTCGATCTTTTCGTCGATCTTTTTGATGGCTTCTTCTTTTTTGTCGCAGAGTTTCTTTGCCAGCTCTTCTTTCTTTTTGTCGATGAATGAATCCATTTCATCGAGTTTGGATTTCATTTCGTTCATGGCTTGCTGCCCAATTGATTTCAATTCGGGATCAAGGCTGTCTACATAGGTCTTGATCTCTTTGCGGGCATTGGCCAGTTCTTCTTTGCATTCTTGGATAACTTTGTTGTTGTCTTTCGTGATTTGAACAATCAGTTGATCGATCTTGGCAACATAATTTCTGCGGGCGTTATCGAACGCTTGTTTGACTTCAGGAAAATCGTCGATCCCGAGCAGTTTGTCTTTGACCCACTTGGCGGGCCCCCAAAAGCCTGAATAGCGTTTCCGTTTCCATGCATCGATATCCCGGTTGACTTCGTTTTCGAATTCGGCCGAAGCCTTTTCCTGGCCCCGATCGAATGCTTTCATTGAGTCTTGTTCTAAATTGTTGAGTTTGGTGGTGACGCTGGTTTTGGCTTTTTCGTAGATGGTGTTGATCTGTTTGGTGACTGCTTCGCGCTTGAGTTCCAATGCGGATTTTGTTTTTTGCTGCTTCTCTTTGGTTGTGCCAAGATCTTTGCTGCGTTTGTTCTCCATTTCTATCCGGCTCTTTTTTTCTTCCTGCTGCATATCCTGGTCGACTTTATCTACCTGGTTTTGGGCAAAGTCTTTGATTTGAGCCGGTTGTTCGACGACTTTTTGCTTGAGGTCGCCCCGTTCTTTTTTGGCTTCGAGCAATTCTCCCTCATCCACCATATTCAGTTGGTCTTCGGTGATGCCTTCTTTTTGCAATAATTCATCGGATTGCTGATCGAATTCTGAAAAGTCGGTATGTTCGTCTTTAATGGGTGGCACGGCATCTTTGCCAAGATTCAATTCAGGGGTTTCTGGCGCGGCTTCTTGTTCGGGCAGTTCTGTGGGTGGTTTTTCGGGTTGCTTGGGAGGGGGAGCGGTTTCGATGGTATTGTAGGTGTTATTCACCGCGTCCACATCTTCTTTTACGGTTCCCAACACTTTGTTGCCGACGACTTTCGCTTTGCCTTTGGATTTGAATTTGTTTAATCCTTCAATGTCATTTGGAACAGAGCGCTCAATTTCAGCGTCAAGAGTGTTTTTGGCTTGTTCTTGGTTGGGTTCTGGTTCTTGGACTTCATCCAGTTGACTCACCTGTTCGGTATTGCTTTGGGCCTGCCCTTCTTCTTCGGGAGGTTGAACGGCCTCTTCGGTTTGAGCCAGTTTTTCATCTGCGGGATCATGAGTTTTCTCGTTTTCTGCCAGCTCTTGAGTTTTTTGGGCTGCTTGCTGACAGACACCAGCGCTTTCTTGTTCTAGAAATTGGCCGACTTCACCTTTTTCTTCTTCGTCTTTTTTCTCTTTTTCGGCTGCAACGGGCGGCGCGGCTTTCTTTTTTTGTTCTTTTCCTTCTGTGGGTTCGCCTTCTCCTTCACCTTCGGCTTCTTTTTCGCCTTCTAATTCTGATTCTTCGACCGGCACCTTTTCACTCTCTTCACCGGCTTCTGGATTTTCTTTTTCCGCTTGCTTTTTTGATTGTTCTGCAGGCGCTGGATCTATGGCTGCGATGGCTTCTTCTTCGCTTTCAGCCAATTCGGCTTCCATATCAATCTGTTCTTCGGATTCTTCTTCTTGAGATTGTACGACAGTTTCAGGAAGTGCCGCACGCTTTAAAGCCGTAGATGACCCTTGTTGGACTGTATGGGTCAATTCATGCGCGATCAAACGTTTTCCCTGGGTGGAACCTGGATCGTATTTTCCAGCATTGAAATAAATGTTGCTTCCATGCGTGAAAGCCTGGGCTCCAAGTTCATTGCTCATCTGCACCGCTTCGCTGCCTGTATGAACACGGACATGGCTGAAGTCACGCCCGAAACTTGATTCCATGAATGTTTGCGTATCTTGAGGCAGCGGCTCTCCGCC